>CAILMA010000582.1 GCA_903835145.1 uncultured Bacteroidota bacterium | reverse complement strand
GGCTTTGCCATGTTTATGGCGGGTCTTATTGTTGTTTTCTCGCCGCAGCTGCTGCGCATTACAGGGCACTATGCGCTATCATATGCATGCTTTATCCCCATGTTGTTTTACTGGACGCTTAAATATCACGAGTCGGCTGCCATTAAATACACCGTCTGGATGGGTACGCTTGCATGTATCGCAACCTTTTTGCACCCTTATTATGCAGCAGTATCATTGGTGTGGGTGGGGCTGTATGGGGCAGGGTATTTGATATTTATTAAAAGCTCTGTGCGCACAAAAGCGCGGCATCTGGTACCTCTACTTATAGCTGCAGGTAGTGCATTTGTATTGTTCGGTTCTTTTATGAAGATCACCGACCCCGTGACCGACCGGCCCGGAACGCCGTTTGGAGTGCTGGAGAATGTAGCGCACATCAAGGATTTTTTAAGTTCCGTCTATACACCTTTTTGGGGCTATGTACACGACCACGATTGGTTCTCCCACATCAGCTCAAATGGCGAGGGTTACAACTATGTAGGCATTGCTGTTATTTCAGTCGTTTTGTTCTCGTTTACTTTGCAATTGCTGAGTAAAAAAGCAAGTGCGCAAGGGGTAGCTACAGATGCGACGCGTTTCCCGCGCATCTGGTTGTTTATGGCTGCTGGTGCGCTGTTGTTCAGCATGGGTGTGCCATTTATCTGGCACATGGAGTGGCTGCTCAATTACGCTTCTCTACTAAGGCAGTTTCGCACCCTTGTCCGGTTCAGCTGGATTTATTATTACATCGTTACCGTTTATGCGGTGGTGGTTGTCAGTAACTGGTACACCACGTTACTCACCCGAGGGAAGGCGGTTAAAGCCTATGCGCTTGTGGTGACTGTCGTTGGTCTTTGGGTATTCGAAGCCGATGGATATGTAAATCACACCCGGAAAATAATAGCAGAAGGTTTCGGGAAATATGAAGTGCTTACTTCGAAGAATGACATGAGCTGGCCGCAGTTTCTGGCCGCGCACAACTATAAAAAAGAAGACTTTCAGGCGCTGCTTGTGCTGCCTTATTTTGAGACCGGAAGCGAAAAACTCTGGTTGTGTAGCAATGAGTTCCTGAGTGCTACCGGGCTTACAATGGGCATTAAAGCATCTTTGCAACTGCGCTTGCCCATGGTAGATGTTATGATGTCGCGTTCAGGTTGGTCAAAGGCTTTTAAGCAAGCCAAAACGGCCGGCGGACCACTTGTGGATAAGCCAATGCTGCGGGAGTTGCCGAGCGACAAACCATTTTTATTGCTCAATTACGATAAGGACACCCTTTCTCCAGACCAGCAATATCTGCTGGCGGCCTGTGATACCATAGGGCATTATAGCGGTAGCTATGTTTATGCCTGCTATCCCGGTCGCATCAAAGCCAATGACAAGAAATACAAGGACAGTGTAGCCGCCCTTGTATCGCAGCTCAGGGTAGGAGATACTTGCATTGGCTCGCGTGGCTCGTGGTATATCAATCATTTTGATGGGGATAAAGCACCGCAGCATTTTTTCGGTGCCGGCGCAAGAGGCTATCAAAACATTGATAGTACAGTCCTTGAGACAATCGCAGTAAAGCCGGCGAGCGACCACCAATGGTATGAGTTTTCTTGTTGGTTTCTGTTGCCTGCAAGTGACTATAAAAGCCCCTCCTTCCTGCTTGTATGGCTGGATAAATCGGGCAATGAACTGGGGCGGTATGAAACTTATACTAAGGAAAGTACGGATAATAGTGGCATGTGGTTCCGCAACCAATATTACTTCGCAATGCCTGCGGGGTGCACTGCCATCAGGTGTTGGTTAAAGAACATTCCGGCCGATTCTTACCTTGCTATGGATGAACTGATGCTCAGGCCTGCTGACGCACTTATTGTTTCAAAGATGGTTGCAGGGGAGGTTATGGTAAATAATCATTTGTTTAAAGCTAATTCAATATCGAAGTGATATGACGAGGGAAGATGTTTTGCTATGGCTTGCTGATGTGAAGGACCCGGAGGTGCCGGCATTGTCTATTCTTGATTTAGGTATTGTGCGCGATGTGAAGGTGGAGGATAGCGATGGTCAGCCGACCGTAACGGTTACTATTACGCCTACTTACAGTGGCTGCCCGGCAATGGATGTGATTTCTATTGGCGTGAGGATGGCATTGATGGGGCATGGTATAAAAAACATTATAATAGAGCAACAATTAAGCCCCGCCTGGACTACTGACTGGATGACTGAAGACGGTAAGCGCAAGCTGAAAGAATACGGGATTGCACCGCCTAACAGGAAAGCATTCCATTCGTTGGGTTTATTTGAGGAAGAAGAAGTAGAATGTCCTCATTGCAACTCTAAACATACTGTAATGGTGAGCAGGTACGGACCTACGTCTTGTAAAGCATTGTACCGGTGTGAAACCTGCAAGGAGCCGTTTGAATACTTCAAGTGCCATTAGGCAGGCTCATGCCACACACAACCTTTTGACGAGTTGAATCTTGGTAAAATGTACACCTTCCAGTTCGCGGGACAACACTCCCTCTACCCGGAAACCGTTTTTCTCAAAAAAAGGGGTTGCAGCAAGGCTCGACTCGGCGTGAATGCATGGCAGCCACGACTCATCGGCTATGTTGCACAGTTGCTGAATCATTTTTGACGCTATACCGGCATTGCGTGCCTCAGGCTTTACGTAGAGCATTTCAACCTGCCCGTCGCTGCAAAGTGCGGCAAAACCTGAAATTTCCTTCAAGTGGCTTTCTGCCACTACAAACCTATTTTGTTGCAGTTTCAGCGCCCAATGGTCGTCTTTCACAAATGCCGTCGCCCATTTTTCTACTTGCTGCTCTGTATAGTGGGTGCGGTCGAATGCCCGGACCGAGTCGATGAATACTGCTCTGATCTGAGGCAAGTCATTGAGGGTCGCTTTTCTGATTTTGCAGGTGGTTGTTTTCATAAATATTGATTTTAGGTTGTTCAATTGGTTATTCAGTTCTAAAAATATACCGAACGGTATATTTTGTTTCAAAAAAAATTACTTTCTGAATCGGAGCTCTACCTGTTGCTTCAAGTGTTCAAGGATTCGGTTTAGGGTAGCGGGGTTTTCAGTGAGTTTGCTCATCATGATGCCACCTTCTATTGCGGCAAACATAAGTTCCGCCTCATTGGCTGCATGGAGTGTTTCCTTAAATTCATTGTACTTTATTCCTTTCTCAATAATTGTCCTGAGGGTAAGCAGCATGTCCTTCATACCCTGACTGGCTTTTTCCTTCAGGAAGGGGATTGCATCATCTGCATCAATTGCCGTGTTAAGCACGGGGCATCCGCCTTCTACTACGGGCTCAGTGGAATAGTTGTGGTAAAAATTCAGGATGGCGTGTAGTTTACCTGTGCTTGTGGTTTCTTCCTGTATAGCAATCCTCAGTGCGGTCTTCACTTTATTGAGCGCGAAATCAAATGCCTCGAGCGCTATTTCGTCCTTGCTTTCAAAATTGCCGTAGATACCGCCCTTGGTAAGCCCGGTAGCCGTAATAAGGTCGGACATAGAAGTAGCAGAGTAACCCTTTTTATTAAAAATAGGGGCGGCTTTCTCTATTATTGCCTGTTTGGTTTTTTCTGATTTCGTAAGCACCATGCAAAAATATACCGTTCGGTTTTATTTTCCAACTTTGATTTTGGTCGCATGTGCAGAATTCAGGGATTGAAAAAGCCGATGCTGCGAAGCGGGACACTCAGTAAAAGGCAAATGCCACTCGTGAGCAGGAGGAACATACTTGCCTTTTCGAGTTGCTGCGACTTGGTGAGCATCGCAAGGAAGAACACAACAATGCCTATAGGTATAGCGTATGCTGCAATTTTTAAGACCAGTAATGCCAGGGAGAAGCCTGTCATTGGTATTGGGGTATTTTTGAGTTGGTTAATGACCGGGTCCGAACCCCAGCGAACACAAGCTAAAACTCACCAGTGCAGCAATGCCGCCCGCAAGTAGTAGAGTCAGACCAATCTTCTCCAATTTTTCTGAATTGAAAATTGCTGCTATCAGCCCGATAAGTAGCCCTAACGGGATTGCAAAACACATAATGGCAATCATATAGCTGGTTATGTCTGATAACATTTGCCGTATCTTTTATTGGTTATTTAGCACCTCTAATGTATAAGAATAAATTCATAGGATTAGGTATTTACTTCACAAAGTCTAAGTTTTCCGTATGGCATTGGTTTTTCGAGAATACATCGCAGC
>CAILMA010000581.1 GCA_903835145.1 uncultured Bacteroidota bacterium | reverse complement strand
GATCTTCTTCCAAAAGGCCGAGCATAATAGGGATAGAAGGACCATATATATCAGCGTCAAGCAGGCCAACTTTTGCGCCTTCCTTAGCAAGTCCAAGTGCGAGATTAACTGAAACAGTTGACTTCCCAACTCCGCCCTTACCTGATGCCACTGCAATTATGTTTTTTACTCCCGGCAATACTGACTTATTGTCTTTGCGGTTATTGGTCACATTTGCGGTGAGGTTTACTGTTACCTCAGCGGTTTTATCAACCAAAAGATGAATAGCATTTATACATGCCCTTTCTATCATTTCTTTAAGCGGGCAGGCTGGGGTAGTGAGGATTACGGTAAACGAAACTTTTTTTCCATCGATATTTATATCGCTGATCATGTTCAGCGTAACGAGATCTTTTCCTAAATCAGGCTCTTGCACATTGCTCAGCGCAGCCAATACAGCTTCTTTTGTTATCATGTAAACCTTTGTTAAAAGTAATAATATTCCTCCGCAAAAGTAAGTGAAACATACTTACTTTGTACGGGTATTGAAGACAAATTACAAAGCATAAATTTTTCTTTCTTTACTTTTGGAAGTATAAAAAGACGGGCAATGATTTTTTATTGTTCTTATCATTAACTTTGTAATGCATGAGTAGGAAATTATTGTTATCATTCCTGTTGTTTACGGCTTTCTTTCTGGGAGTTTGGTCTTCCTTTGCTCAGAGTTCTTCCTTCGATAATATTATTCAGATTAATGGTGTAACGATGACAGCCGATAGCCTTAGAGGGGTATCGGATGTTACAGTACTTGTGAAAAACAAGAATCGTGGCGTGGAGTCGGAGCGCTCAGGGGTATTTAGCATTGTATGCTACAAAGGCGATACGCTTCAGTTTAGTTGCCTTGGATACAGAACAAAGGAATTTGTGATCAGCAAGGACCTCAAGGGGCAATATTTTTCTCTCATACAGCTCATGGTTCAGGATACTTTTTATCTTCCAGAGACCATTATCCGTCCGTTGCCAAATAAAGAACAGTTTGATTACGCTTTTCAGCACTGGCGCATCCCGAACGACCAGTATGAAATGGCCCGTAAGAATACCGACGCACTGGTACTCAGGGCTCTGGCTCAAACGCTGCCGCGTGACGGACACGAAGCGCAACAAGCCTTCCTGAGGCAGCAAGCCAATGATGCTGTTTATTATGGGCAGCAAAAGCCAATGAATATCCTTAATCCACTTGCCTGGGCTGAGTTCTTTGAAGCCTGGAAACGTGGTGACTTCCGTAAACAAAGCAATCCCTATTCGAGCAGTTATTAATTGTGACTGAATCTGTCAAACAATGTTTTTTAGTAGTCTGTAATTCTAATCTGACTGAATAGACTATTGCGGCAGCTTGTACCATGTTGTTGGTTGCCCTTCGTGGCGCCAGCCTGATGGTCCTTCCCATTTAAATAATTCTACAAAAGTAAAACCGAGTTTTTCAAGTACGCGGCGGGAAGCAGTATTGTCGACATCAGTCGTGGCAAAAATGTCAGTGAGCCCGAGTGTTTCTATGCCATAGTGCAGGACTGCATGCCCGGCCTCAGTAGCATAACCCCGGCCCCAGAACCGGTGTGCCAGCCGGTAGCCGAAGTCGACGTATCCGCTGTGTCCGTTAGTGGTCTCCATCGCCCGTTTATGCCCAATCCACCCAGCGAAATCGCCTGATGATTTTTCTATAATGGCCCATCGGCCAATACCAAATTCAAGGTATTGTGCGCGTATAAAATCGATCACCTCCCTGGTTTGGCCAATTTGCTCCACCGGTGTGTTCCCAACATACCTATGAACTTCCGGGTCGCTATCCATCGCAAACATGCCTTCAGCGTCAGCCGGTTCCAATTCCCTTATGAATAGTCGCTCCGTTTCGATATGTATTGCCATTGATGGGGTAGTTAGCTGGAGTGTATTTGTTTCAATTTGGTTGCCAGCGCTGGATAAAATTAGTGCCAAAACTTCAAACAACTATCATTATTCAATGACCGCAATTGCAGCAGTAGAAAAATGCTGCGCTTGCGGAGACATTAGAGTCGCAATACCATGCTACAGACTGGCGACTATGAGGCGACCAAGAGACTTTTAGTTCTTTCGCCCAATTTCAGCGAACAAGAACTATACTTTCTCCTTCTATTCTTTTAATTTTGTGCAGTAGAAATAAAGAGAATGTTCGCTTTTCAAGATGTTTTATAGCAGGGTTCAAGTGTCGCATCTTATCAGCTCAGTTTACTGAATGCCGATTATTTTATAGTCATTCAAGTAAAAAGGTTGTTTGGTATGCAAAAGCCCCCGATATTAGAGTTCAGCTAACACGGAAACTATTGCCAAAATATTTGCCCTCATACTTTGAGTTTTATGTATGTTTTATGGTACAAATAAATTAGCAGATTGGCAGTTAAAAAAGGTAACTATTCAGGCCTATGCGGTAACTGGACGTTTTTT
>CAILMA010000580.1 GCA_903835145.1 uncultured Bacteroidota bacterium | reverse complement strand
CGATACCTTCGGCATCGTGGCTGCTTTGTTTTTTTGCTATAGATATGTGATCCTTTCAGGATCATTTCGCTTAACCCAACGACATCCGGAAGAATAAGGGCGAAAAGAAAACGTATAGTTCTTCAACTATAGCTTCTCATTCCTGCCCAGGCGCTTCAGCATCTTGCCGTGCGCTACCAGCGCACTCCTGAAGGTGGGCATTACCTGGTAAGGTATATCATACTCGGCGGCGGTATTAGCCACTATCTTGGCAATTGTGGGATAATGCACATGGCACACATGCGGAAATAAGTGATGCTCTATCTGGAAGTTGAGTCCGCCGATGAACCAGCACACCAGTTTATTATTAGGCGCAAAGTCAGCAGTATTCCTTACCTGGTGTACGGCCCAGTTGTTTTCCATTTTACGCTCATCATTTGGCGCTGAGTAATCAGATGTCTCGACCACATGCGCCGGCTGAAATATTGCAGCCAGTGAGAAACCTGCTACAATGTGCATGGCCACAATACCCAGCACTACATGATACCAGGCCACACCCGAGAACATCATAGGAAGTACGATAATATACCCTATATACAATACCTTCAGCAGCGACAACTCTATAAGCGCACGGCGCAGGGTCAGTTTCTCCTTCTGCAGCAGGCCGTTCTTGCCATAGCGGAACAGCAGCTTATAATCCTTGGCAACGATCCAGTAAAGGTTCATCAGGCAATACAGTCCCCAGGCATAAATGTGCTGGTAGCGGTGAATTGGCTTCAAAGGGCGCTCGGGCGTCATGCGGAGACCTTTGCCCGCATCTATGTCTTCATCAAGTCCTTCTATGTTCGTATAGGTATGATGCAGTATGTTGTGTTGTATCTTCCAGTTTGGCGCATATCCCCCAAGCAGATTGAGCACCCCGCCCAGGAAATTGTTTACCGCTTTATTCTCGGTATAAGCACCGTGGTTGGAGTCGTGCATCACAGATGTACCGATCCCTACTATCCCCAGCCCCATAAGCAGCCACAAACCATAAAACAACCAAAGGCTCACCGCCCCAAGGCCTGTGACGATTACTAAATAGGGTACAAAATACATAGACAGCATCGCCACTGTCTTCACGTACATACGGGTATCCGAATAGGGAGATATATTGTTCGATAGAAAATACTCGTTCACCCGGTTTTTTACCGCATCATAAAAACTGTCATTCCCTTTAGGAGCGAACTTGACGATCTGTTTTTTGTTGGTTTCAGCCACGTGGGAGAAGATTTGTCCAAAGATAACTTTTATTATCCTTTTGCTTAGTTAATTCCTTGCAAGTTAGAAATATACAATTTGTAATATGCACAATTCTATTTTCTTCGGAAGCAATTTCACCCTTGCGCTCCAGGTATTTGAATTTCGGATTTTCTTTTTTTGGAATTTAGATGCATTTGCAACTAATTATTATGTGAATGATGCTTCATTAACAGGTGATGTTTATTGTACCGCGGGTGGTGCTTCAGGAAATAATGGCTTGTCTCCTTCTACGCCTAAGGCTACTTTTGGACAATTATGGGCAGCTTACGGACCATTTTCGAATGGAGATATTATTTACATTGATGCTGGTACATATACTGCGGGTAGTACTTCTGAATCTGCTTTTAATTTCACAAAATCAATTACGAT
>CAILMA010000579.1 GCA_903835145.1 uncultured Bacteroidota bacterium | reverse complement strand
GCTTGCCTCAGTGCTGAATGCGCTCATAAGCACGACTACTAATACGGCTGCAACAATGTTGGTTTTCATAAAATTCTGGTTTTACAAGTATATTTGCAATAAGCTTGCCAGAAAATTTTTCGGGCCGGATTTTATTTCTTAAAGCTTTGTGAAAGTGATTTTTGGCCGGCACACTGCTCTGCCTGCAGCAACTTTTAAAAACAACCAAACATGGACGAATATATTTCTTTTGAACAAATACCCTTCGGCAGCGATAATTTTGCCGATAATCCAGAGCCGCGTTGCCCTTGTATATTGTTGCTGGATACTTCTATTTCTATGGGTGGTATGCCCATTATGCAACTAAATGAGGGCGTGCGCACCTTTAAAAAAGAACTCCTTCAGGACCCACTCGCAACCAAGCGCGTTGAGGTGGCTATCGTCACCTTTGGTCCGGTAAAACTGGAAGCTGATTTTCACACCGTACCCAACTTTATACCCCGGGAACTGGATACCACAGGCGACACGCCAATGGGAGAGGCTATTTCACTGGGGATAGACCTTGTGGCCAAAAGGAAAAAAGAATACAAAGAAGCGGGCATATCCTATTACAAACCCTGGATCATATTGATAACTGACGGAGCACCCACTGATGATATTACAAAGGCGGCAGCAAAGGTAAAAGAAGGTGAAGCCGCCAAGTCTTTTGCGTTCTTTGCTATTGGCGTGGAAGGGGCCAACATGGATGCACTGAAACAAATATCAGTACGCGCACCAATAAAGCTCAAAGGACTGATGTTCCGCGAATTCTTCATGTGGCTGTCCGCATCTATGAAAATGGTTTCTGGTAAAAACCCGGGTACTGCCGTTAATTTATTACCACCCTCAGGCTGGTCAGAATTATGACGTGGAAAGCCATAGGTGCCAGTGTAAAAGGCACATCGCACACCGCAAGCGGCAAAGATTGCGAAGATGCGATTCAATACTGCATTGCTACTACCCCGACTGGCGACGAAGTCCTGATTTGTTGTGGTAGTGATGGAGCCGGCAGTGCTGCTTTTGCGGGTGAAGCTTCAAAATTTTGTGTGCAGTATGCGCTTGATGCGATGAAAAATTGGATAGCATCCGGCACAACTGTTGGTGAACCCGAAATCTACCTGATTGTAGAGCAGCTCTATGAGGCACTTGCAAAAGAAGCAGAGGCAAAAGCATGTGAATTAAATGAGTTTTCCTGCACCTTGCTCGGCGCTGTGCTCACCGGGGATAGAAGTGTATTTTTTCAGATAGGCGATGGTGCCATTGTGAGAAACGATGGCAGCGATTTTTACCTGCCGGTGTGGTGGCCTGACAACGGAGAATACCAAAATACAACTTCATTCCTGATAGATGATATCAATTTTAAGAGCCTGAATATCACTGTTTTAGAAGAGCGTGTCAATGAAATTGCACTGTTCACCGACGGTTTACAAATGCTGGCCCTAAATATTGAAAAACAACAGGTGCACCAACCTTTTTTCACAGATTTGTTCAGATACCTCAGGATGGCAGCTGAGCCTGAGCACATGACGGTACTGCAACGTAAACTGGTCGAATACCTCGATAGCCGCATTATCAACGATCGGACTGATGATGACAAGACACTCTTTATGGCAACCCGATATTGACACGTTGCCGGCTTAGGTGCACGAAAATAAACGAATGCTATACCGGTGAATAGTTCCACCGGACGTTTTAGTTATAATAAAATTAACAAGACTCACAACTTGTGCTGCCCGAATTCCTCAAATTAAATTAACTTTACACCCCGTTGCAAAATACTAAGGAACGTTGATTAAATAAAGTGTACAATTTAATTGTTATTTTTCATTTCTGCTGCGTTGCAAAAGTCTTTCAATAGCTCACTATTCGCAGATTTTGCGCCTTGCATAAAAGAAAACTAACTGCTCAACTTAGTACACTTTATTTAACCAATGTTCCTAATGCAACATAAATAGATATAAACAGTTATTTCGTTTCAAAAATGAATTATTTTATATGTTTGAAAATTTAAGTGAGCGGCTCGACTCCGCGTTTAAACAGCTGAAAGGTGAAGGGCGCATTAATGAAATTAACATTGCAACTACCGTTAAAGAAATAAGGCGTGCACTTGTTGATGCCGACGTTAACTATAAAATAGCCAAAGAATTTACAGATAGGGTTAAGGAAAAAGCCACGGGCGAAAAAGTAATAACATCAGTTAGCCCGGGGCAGCTGATGGTGAAGATTGTAAAAGATGAACTGGCCGCCCTCATGGGTGGTAAGGCTCACGAAATAGACCTGAGCCCAAAGCCGGTTGTCATCCTTATTGCTGGTTTGCAGGGTTCTGGTAAAACAACGTTTTCCGGTAAGCTTGCCAACTTCCTCAAGAACAAAAAAGGGAAAAACCCACTGCTGGTAGCAGCAGATATTTATCGCCCTGCTGCCATGGATCAGTTGATGGTACTTGGTGAGCAAATAAAGGTGAAAGTATATACTGAGCCTGAAAACAAAAGCGCTGTATCTATTGCCATTAATGCGATAGCGCACGCCAAACAAAACAACAACAACGTTGTAATTATAGATACCGCAGGCCGTTTGGCCATTGACGAACTCATGATGCGTGAGGTTGCCGACATTAAGGCTGCCGTAAACCCACACGAAATACTGTTTGTCGTTGACTCAATGACCGGCCAGGATGCCGTAAATACAGCTAAGGCGTTCAACGAACGACTTGACTTTACCGGCGTAGTGCTTACAAAGCTTGATGGTGACACCCGCGGTGGTGCGGCCCTTTCTATCCGTTATGTGGTAGATAAGCCTATCAAGTTCGTGAGTATGGGCGAAAAACTCGATACGCTCGATGTGTTTTACCCAGAGCGTATGGCGCAGAGGATTCTCGGCATGGGTGATATCACCACCCTTGTAGAGCGTGCTCAGGCCCAGTATGACGAAGTACAAGCCAAGAAACTTGAAAAGAAAATACGTGCCAACAAATTTGATTTTGAAGACTTTAAGGAGCAGCTGAATCAAATAAAAAAGATGGGTAACATCAAGGACCTGCTTGCCATGATTCCCGGTATCGGCAAAGCCATTAAAGACATTGACATCTCTGACGACGCATTCAAGGGCATTGAGGCGATGATCAATTCTATGACGCCCTACGAACGCAGTAACCCCGAGATCATTGATGGTAACCGCCGCAAAAGAATTGCAAAAGGCAGTGGTAAAGACATAAATGAAGTAAACGCCTTCATGAAGCAATTTGACCAGATGAAACAAATGATGTCTCAGATGAACAAGTTCAAAGGACTCGGCGCAGGGATGCCGGGCATGCCAATGATGGGTGGTAGAAGATAATTTTTATTTTAATTGAAATTGAACAGGTGTGCTCCGCAAATTTTATTGTGGCACACCTGTTTTCAGGTAGTAAAACACACGAATACAATGCTAAAAAAAGTCAATTTTTTTTATCTGATTCTTATTCTTACGGTTTCACTTGCCGGCATTGGCTGCGGCAATTCAGGTGAGAAACTACCGGACATCTCCGGTATAAAAGTGGAATTGAAAACGCAGCGTCTGGATAGAGATATGTATGCCATTGACACCAATCATATTGGTGATGGGCTAAAGAAATTACAGGCTAAATATCCTGATTTCTTTGACTTTTATCTGGATACGATAATGGCATTTGGTGTTCATGGCAACTTCATAGATACTACTGCGGCTATTCGGCAGGCAATTCACGAATACATCACGTTTAAAGACTACGCCAACCTCGAAGATACCATCAATAAATACTACCCCGACACAAAAGAAACGGACAACGAATTAACACAGGCATTTCGTTACCTTAAGTACTATCTACCTCATTATCAAGAGCCTAAGGTCTATTACCTAAATCACATTCTGCTGAATATCCCATCTACATTTTTTGTT
>CAILMA010000578.1 GCA_903835145.1 uncultured Bacteroidota bacterium | reverse complement strand
TTGGGGTGAATTTCGTATCATTTGAGGGACACCGGAGCCTGTGGAAACTTCAAGTGAGGGCAACTAATTTTAGCACTCGCCGATATGACCCCTTGTATTTGCTTGCGATGTGCTTTATACTTTGTTTTGGCGAGATTCGATATTCTATGAAATGCTCTTTCGATTTATAAAACCCCAATTTATTATTCATCGCCCCTATGAGTTATCTTTGCCGCAAATATTTTATTGAATGACCATTTCTTACCAATGGCTGCTGGATTTCCTGCCGCAACCCTTGCCTGTTGAAGAATTAAGCCAGATACTAACATCTATTGGCCTTGAAGTAGAAGCCGTGGAACGTGCCGAAACAGTTCGGGGCGGGCTTGCCGGCCTTGTCATCGGCGAAGTACTCACCTGCGAAAAACACCCCAACGCCGATAAACTCCGTGTTACCACAGTTAATATAGGTGGCGCCGAACCGCTTCACATTGTATGTGGCGCACCAAACGTTGCCGCCGGTCAAAAAGTAGTCGTAGCGCCGGTAGGAACAACGGTACACCCTAATTCCGGTGAACCGTTCCTGATAAAGAAAGCTAAAATAAGAGGCGAAGATAGCGAGGGTATGATTTGCGCAGAAGATGAAATAGGACTTGGCGAAAGCCATGCCGGCGTGATTGTATTACCGGAAGAGGCAGTGGTTGGTACGCTTGCAAAAGACTACTTCAGTATCCCTGAAACTGATTTTGCAATACATATAGGACTTACACCAAACCGGTCTGATGCCAACAGCCACATAGGCGTGGCACGGGACGTATGTGCCTACCTCACCCACCACAAAGGAGAAAAATATACCATTAATACTCCGTCAACATACAGCGTTGACCCGGTTGGCAATAAAGGTATAAATGTAACCATCGAAGCTCCGGAGGCCTGCCCGAGGTATACTGGAATAGGGCTCAAAAACGTAAAGGTTGGCGATTCGCCAGAATGGCTGAAACAACGCCTGCAGACCATTGGCGTGCGCAGCATCAATAATATAGTGGACATCACCAATTATGTACTGCATGAGTTCGGCCAGCCGTTACATGCGTTTGACGCCGACCAGCTTGCGAAAAAAGAAATCACTGTAAAATTTCAGCCTGCAGGCACTAAATTCGTTACGCTCGACAGCAAGGAACGGACTTTGGAAGGCGGTGACCTTATGATTTGCGATGGTGCTGGTCCGGTCGCCATTGGTGGTGTATTTGGCGGGCTTCACAGTGGCATCACTGAGCAAACCACGAATATCTATATCGAAAGTGCCTATTTCAACGCTACACATATCAGGCGTACAAGTCTGCACCACGGACTGAGAACCGACGCTGCACTGCATTTTGAAAAAGGTGTTGACATAAATAATGTTATTCCTTCTCTACTCAGAGCAGCATCTCTTATGGTGGAATATGCTTGCGGCGAAATATCAACAGACATAACGGACGTATACCCCGTTGCACTCAATCCCAAAATTGTAAACATTGCCTATGAATATATTAATAAGCTCAGTGGTAAACATTATAAAAAAATTGCTATCCAAGAGCTGTTGCTCGCACTCGGGTTTGAAATAAATCGCGAAGACAACAATGGGCTGAGCCTGCAAGTGCCTTCCAATAAAACAGATGTAACCCAACCAGCAGATATAGTAGAAGAAATTCTGCGAATTGACGGTCTGGACAATGTGGCACTTTCGGGAAGGCTCGATATTGCACTTACCAATCCGCTACCCGGCGACAGGGAGATTAAAGAAAAAATAGCCAACCTGCTGTGTGGAATGGGCTTTCAGGAAATAGTTACCAATTCAATAGTAAACAGTAAGTACTACCCTGCCGAAGAGCATTTGGTGAAGATGATAAATAGCCTCAGCAGTGAGCTCGACGTTATGCGCCCATCTATGCTGGAGAGCGGACTTGAAGTGGTACAATACAACTGTAACCGGAAAAATCAGGACCTCTGTCTGTTCGAGTTCGGGCATATATACCACCAATATGACGGAAAGTATGTGCAGGAAGCAAGGCTCTCAGCCTGGATTACCGGCAATGTACGAACGACGAATTGGGACCAGCAGTCAAAACCAGCAAACATATTTTACCTCAAGGGCATGATAAATACCCTTCTGGCCTACTGCGGCATACAGAAAACGCAGGTTTTTTATACAGAGACCAATAATGTGCAGGAGACCATTTGGAAATGGAAAAACCAACCACTTTGCAGTATAAAGACAATTCCCGCTGCCCGGCTGAAGGAATTCGACATAAAGCAGGAGGTTTTTTACGCTGACATTAACTGGGAAACATGGGTAAAAGCAACAAACGCTGGCTCAACCCACTACACAGAAGTTCCAAAATTCCCTGCAGTGGCTCGTGATCTGGCTATAGTCCTTGACACAACTGTATCTTACAAACAAGTACAGGATGCGACCGAACAATTGAAAAACAGCGCTTTGCAGTCATTTGGATTGTTCGACATATTTGAAAGTGAGAAACTTGGTGCAGGTAAAAAATCATTTGCGCTCAACTTTACTTTCCAGTTGCAGGATAGAACACTCACAGATGTGGAAATAGAACAAATGATGAAACAGCTGATGGATACCTACAAGAATAAGCTTAACGCGCAAATAAGATAGAATGGAAACTCTGGATTTACTTAACGGAAAGCTGGACCAATTGTTAAAAAAGCATGCGGGACTAATTGCTGAGAACAAACGCCTGAGAGCAACCATTGACGGGCAGAATAAGGTGATACAACGACTGCATAAAAAAGTGAACACGCTCGATAATGGCATGGTAAGCGTGCATCTCGGTAAAACCGACATTAACCCGGAGGAAAAAGAAAATATGCACCGGCAGTTGGATGGGGTGATTGCAGAAATTGACAAAATACTCAACACCCTTAATGACTAAACCGAGAAAAAATATAAGCTTTTGCTTGTTACTGGCAACAGTGGTCGCTTGCTCAGGGCTGTTTTCCTGCAATCAGGAACGGCAACCCTGCCTGGTGCCAAAAACTGCCAGCCTTAATATAGAATGCGTACATTTTGCTGCGGACACTGCAACAACCACTATTGATACCGCACTGCCCAATGCCATTTTTGGTGCACTTACCAATGGCGGGTTAAAATCGGTTGTCTATACTACGGCTTCTGCATTGTTTACCATATCTCTATCTCCATTAGCCGACTCTTGTTCGTGGCTCGTGCTAACCGATAGTACCTACAGCACGCCACCCGATACACTCAATTTTTACTACACGCGGCAGCTCCAGTTTTTGTCTAATGCGTGCGGGTATACCTACTTTTATACCCTTAGCTCAGCAACTACAACGCACAACCACATAGACTCTGTTTTGATTACCAATCCAAGCGTAACCAATAATGTCAACACGACAAGACAACTTGAAATATTTATTCACCCGAATTATTAGCATTTTTCTATTGCTGTTAGTATGGGGTACAATCAGAGCTCAGGTGGCGGCTGACACTACAGCTGCGCCTGATACAGTAGCTGCACCCCATAAAGAAATAGGAAGCAGGCAACTTGTTTTTAGTGCAGACATCGTGAATCCTATCCGCAATATGCTCACTACGAGCCAGACCGGCTACGAATTTGGCATGGATTATTACACACACGGTGAGCTATACCTGGTTGCAGAGGGCGGTTGGGGAGATTCAAAAGTGGCCTACAACGACCTAAACTATACTACAAAGAATCAATTCCTACGCTTCGGATTCAACAAAATACTGTTGCCAAGAGAAAATGCAACAGATTGGGGCGGTCTTTTTATGGGGCTTCGCCTGGGCGGTGCAAATATCACGAGAACAGCGGCTTCCTATTCCGTTATAGACAGCGTTTGGGGCAACTCATCTGGTGCGCTTTCCGGGAAAAGCTTTAATGCTTTCTGGATGGAAATAACGGCGGGCGTGAGAGTAGAGCTTGTGAAAGGGCTATTGGCCGGCTGGAACCTGCGCGGCAAATTCCTGCTCAACGGAAAATCATTCAACGACCTCTCCCCGCTTTATATTGCCGGCTACGGCCGCGGCGACAAAAATGCTGTCTTCGACTTCAATTTCTACCTGAGCTATGCTATCCGGTGGAAACGTAATGAAAAAGCAACGGAACCCAAAAAGTAGGTCCGGCAACTGAAATGCGTACGATTCTTTGCCTGAAAATGCCGCCAATTCGGCAAAAACAATAGCACTATCGTAATTCTGGAAGCAATTCCTTAAATTTAAAATTTATCGCTATTTTTCTTTTGCCCGTCAAATGATTATTTTTGCTCGGTTTTTACACAAATAACAACAAATTATTATGGCAATCGTTGATCTGGTAATGCCTAAAATGGGCGAAAGTATTATGGAAGCCACCGTACTTAAATGGCATAAAAAGGCAGGTGACCAGATAAAAATGGACGAAACCTTGCTGGATATAGCTACAGACAAAGTAGACAGCGAAGTGCCTTCCATAGCTGCCGGTACCATTACCGAGTTATTGTATAAAGAAAATGATGTAGTACCTGTAGGTGCCATTATTGCTCGCATAGATCAGGGTGGCTCAGGCGAGAAAACAGCGACTCCTGCACCTGCCGCTGCTGCTCCCCAGCCTGCAAAAATTCAACAGCAAGTGGCCCCAGCAGCACCCATAGCTATAGCAGAAAACAACCACAGCAGCCGCTTCTACTCCCCGCTGGTATTGAATATTGCCGGCAAAGAAGGAATAGGTATGGCTGAGCTGGAACGCATTCCCGGCACAGGTAACGAAGGCCGCGTAACCAAAAAAGACATTTTAAGCTATGTTGCTACACGCGGCACTGCACCAACGCCACAAGCAGCGGCAGAGCCTACTCCATCGGCACAGCCTGCGGTATCTGCACCAGTACAGGCAGCAGTTGCTTCTTCTATTCCCGGCGGGAATGTCGAAATCATAGAAATGGACCGCATGAGGAAGATGATTGCTGAACACATGGTGCGCAGCAAAGCAACCTCACCCCACGTTACCAGCTTCACCGAAGCTGATGTAACCAACATTGTGAAATGGAGAGAAAAAGCAAAAGTTCCTTTCGAGAAAAAATATGGTGAAAAAATCACCTTCACACCTATTTTCATCGAAGCTATTACCACCTGCATCCGCAAATACCCAATGATAAATGTGAGTGTGGATGGCGATAGAATTATCGTTAAAAAAGACGTCAACATCGGTATGGCAACTGCCCTGCCAAGTGGTAACCTTATCGTTCCGGTTATTAAAAATGCAGACACAAAGAACCTGTTAGGCCTTACTAAAGATGTAAATGCACTCGCCAATGCAGCCCGCAACAACAAATTGAAAGTTGACGATACACAGGGCGGTACCTTCACAGTAACCAACGTAGGCACTTTTGGCAGTCTTATGGGTACACCTATCATCAATCAACCACAGGT
>CAILMA010000577.1 GCA_903835145.1 uncultured Bacteroidota bacterium | reverse complement strand
GTGGCATTCAGAGGCACAGGTACCGGCTCTGCTCTGGTAAAGTATGTTTTGGACTATGCCAGTACAAATAACCTGAAAATCATCGTTTATTGTCCTTTCGTGGAAAAATACATGAAAGCCCATCCGGAATATGAAGTACTAAGGAGCACTGACAATTAACACTACGAATCTACCTATAATAAAAGTGCACCATCAGCGATTTTAGATTCGCAAATGGTGCACTTCATTTATGGCTAACTCCTATTTTTTTACTTTCAATATTGTCTTGTATTCCGTTGGCTGCCCTATGATGGCGATAGCTTTATCGAGCTCCTTATCATGTTGCAGATTTTGAGCTATGCGGCCGCGGGTAAAGAAGTAGCGGGAAACAATTTCATTTTCAAGCATCTCTTTTACATTCTGCTTGTGTTTCAGCAAGTCCTGCTTTTTATCGTGCGATAGCTTTGCTTTGAGGGCATCAAATTCCTGTTTCGTGTCCTCGTAGTATTTTTCCTTTTTTGCTATTTCCCTGAGCGTATCCAGCTCATCTTCTGTTTCAGTTTTATAGGAATAGTCTTTTTTGTCTATCCACTTTGTAAACTCACTGAACTCAGCATCGGTGAGCGAGAACTTTGAAGCCTCAGCAATTGTAGGGTGTTTGCCAGCGTATTCAGTAGCGTAATCAAAAAGGTAGTTCTTGGTGTAAAGTGTTATTGCAACCTGACTCATTGGTTCTTCTTTAACCTTCACGTCCGGCTCTATGCCGCCACCGCTCAGTACCGTACGGCCGTTCATTGTTTTGTAAGATTTTTTGAGCGAGTCAGCCATCCGGCTCACTGATTTGTCGGCATTACGGTGGGTATAATCGAGCGCCTGTATGCACCTGCCACTTGGTGTGTAGTAACGAGCAATAGTAAGTTTGAGGTGGGAGTTAAAACCAATAGCTCTTGTCTCCTGCACAAGTCCCTTTCCATAAGAGCGCTCACCCAGTATAACACCACGGTCCAGATCCTGCATGGTACCTGATACTATTTCAGAAGCAGAAGCAGAATTGCTGTTTACCATTATGGTAAGCGGTATGTCCTTATCCCATGCCGGGCCCATAGTACGGTATTCTTTTTCTACATCAGGTATTTTACCCTTGGTGCTTACTACAAGCTGGTCGCGGTCGAGGAATAGGTTGCAAATATCAATTGCTTCATTCACAAGGCCTCCGGGGTTGTTCCTTAGGTCGAAAACAAGCCCTTTAAGCGCAGGTTGTGCTTTCTTCAGGCTATCAAATGCATCTTTCACCTGGCGGGCACACCCCTGAGTAAACTGCGATAGTTTTACATAAGCTACATCTTTGTTAGGCCCTACGAGCGCAGCATATGGCACGCTTGATATTTCTATTTCGCCGCGCGTAATTATTTTCTGAGACTCTACATCAGTGTAGGCATCTCTAATCTTTATAGTAAGCTGTGTACCGGGCGATCCCTTGAGCAGGGCACTCAGGTCTTCAATGCTCTTTCCTTTCACTAATTGATTATCGATAGCTTCTACCACATCTCCGGGATGCAGGCCTGCCTTTTGAGCCGGACTGTTTTCATATACATCGCCTATGTATATTTCATCGGCCTTTCTATGCATATTTGCACCTATGCCACCGTACTTGCCTGTGGTCATAAATGCGTAATCCTCCATATCCGCCTCAGTAAAATAGTTGGTATAGGGGTCAAGGTCCTCGAGCATGGCATCGATACCAGTTTTCACCAGCTTGCCTGGCTCAACGGGATCAACATATCTTGCGTTAAGTTCCTTAAAAAGATTGGAGTAAATATCCAGATTTTTAGCTATTTCAAAATAGGGATCATCGGTTGTGCGCGCATGTATAAATAAAAAAGCTGCCGCCGTTATGCCCACTCCTGCTACAAACCCTCTGCTTTTTTTTATTTTTTCTTTGAAATTCATATACCAGTACCGGTTGTAAAGAAGCAATGTACGAATTGTAAAGTTCCGAAAATGCTATCGAAAATATAATTTCTGCCCGAAACCGTTAAAAATCAGAACAAATGTGTAATTTTCATAAAAATTAAGTTGCGAATAAATAAAACTGGCTGCTATTCTGATACCGATGAATATTAAACCTTTCCTATTATTGGCACTTTGGCTTTGTGCGGCATTTCCTGCCCTTGCACAAAAACCCTTTGTAGAAGGAACCATAAACTATAAAATCACCCTCCGGACTGCTGACCATAAAAGCTACAACGGGAGCTACCTGTTTACATTTAAAGAAGGCTGCATAAAAAAAGAGCTCAAACTAAACGACGGCTATCAGGATGTCGTTATCATTAATTGTACGAACAATACTGTTTACTCGCTCAAGACTAAGAACGGTAAGAAATATGCGATTCAACTCTCGATGGATGAGATAAAACACCGGCAGAAACTCTATTCAGGATTTGTGCTTCATGAGAATTTCGGCGAAACCAGAATGGTAGCCGGCATTCCTGTAACAAAGGGCTCTATTACATTTCGCGACGGGTCAACAACAGATTTGTTCTTTACATCGGAGTGGTACCCTGATCAGGGCATTACTTTTGAGCGGTACCCTAATGCACACTTTCTCCCGTTGATCTTTGATTATAAAGATGAAAATGGTGTGCTTACGCACATGGAAGCTGAAAAAGTGAGTGTATCGCCGGTTGAAAATTCCACGTTCAGGATACCTAACGATTATAAAATAATAGCCCACGACGAATACCTGC
>CAILMA010000576.1 GCA_903835145.1 uncultured Bacteroidota bacterium | reverse complement strand
TTTGCAGGGTTGGGGTAGAGGTCTAAGGTATTTTCTTTAATAGAGGCGGTCTGGTCTATAACCGGGGCAACCGACAGTTGTGGTGGCAGTATTGGTCATAACCACTGGATTAACATCAAAGTAAATACCCGCGCGGTTAACAATGTGCGTGCCGAGGGGTAACGCCGCTTGTGTATTAACATTGAAAATCAGTGCCCCGTCACATTGGCCATGGTGGCTGCTGTCCAAAAGATTGATACCAGGAAAATCGAATTTAAAAATATTGTGGCCTGCAGCATCCCTGAATTTTGAGGCGTGCATTTCATTTGAAGCCATCACCATTTTCAGCGTTGAAGGATTTACGAGGTCGCTAAGCGTATCTAATACATAGATATTATGCGCAGTATCATTGCCCGTATTTTCAAAATTAATGGTATACTTCAGCTGTGTAGTTCCGGGTGTATAATCAAAACATGGCGGGTTCACCCACATTTCATTGGGGTCACAACCAGCTTTTACCGTGTCCACAATCACTTGGGTGTTGTTGCTTGTATCTGCATCACCGGCCATTGGCGTAATTGAGAAATAGGACTTTACCGTGTCGCCAATAGTTAGCGGGGTGCCGCCTGCCCAAACCTGGTAGTGCAAATGCACCGGTGCCGATAAATCAGCCGACAACCCACTTACGTTCCAGACAATAGAATCGCCGGCAACAGTGGTTGGCGATGGGGAAATACTTGTTGGGGTACCTGCGTACAAATTGCTATAATGCACCGTTACCGTTGCATTTGTAGGTATGCAATAGCTATTTTGCACATAAATGTCTGCCGATTCATCATTTACTCCACTGCCGGGGATAATTGCATTCACACTCAGGTCAAAATCCGTAGCAGATGTGCACCGCATACCTATGTTTTGTACAGGCGCAGCATAAATACTTGTGCCAAGTGTATCATATACAATACCAGTACCCGGACAGGTAACTGTAAAACCTGCCGGCGCCGAAATCACTTTAAAACCATAGACATCACCCGCTGACCCATAAGCCGTATAATAGATACCACTCGTGGTCGAAATGGTGTCAGTAGCCACACCATTTGAATCTACTTCAATTAAAACAGGCTGAGTGACAACCACATCGCCTGCGTCGAAGACACAATTGCTATTGGCGTCATAATAAAACTGGACCGAAAAAGCATTGCACAAAACATAATTGTAGGTAAAACGAAAAGAATCGACCAATGCGCTTGAACGATAAAGTAACTGCTTAATGGTATAGGTGCCATTACTGGCATAAACGTGGTCGATAGTAACGTTTCCGCTACTTGAAATTGCAGAACTGTCTGCTGTCCCATCGCCAAAAAATGTTTTAATGGTCATTCCTGTTGTATATTGGGTGGGCACATCTGTTATTTCCGGTCCCGAGCATTTTTTGTTGATAAAAATGGTGAAGCTATCAGCGGTGTAAGCAGGCAAATTTTGAACTTTGCGAATTACACTATTGTCGAAATCGGCTATGTTCAAGTTGAATGCCCGGTCAAATGTGATTCCCCACGGGCCATTTAATTCAGCCGCTGTTGCGGGACCACCATCGCCACTATAGCCCAATGCCCCATTGCCGGCAAATGTGGTAATGATGCCTGACAAATCAACTTTTCTAACACCGGCATAAGAAGCTATGTATAAGTTGTCAAAGCCATCCAATGCTATTGCACCCGGCGAGTAAAGCTCAGCAGCTGTAGCCATACCACCGTCGCCGGAAGATCCATATGTTCCGTTTCCGGCAACAGTAGAAATAATCCCGGAAGTTGAAATTTTCCTTATTCGGTTATTTGTCACGTCTGAGATATAAATCTCGCCGGTGCTGCTTATAGTGGTATAGGAAGGCGTTAACAAGGAGGCATCTGTCGCCGGACCTCCATCGCCGCTAAAACCACCTGAACCATTGCCTGCTATAGTGGAAACAATGCCGGAGGAATTTATTTTACGAATGCGGTTGTTTGACGCGTCGGAAATATAAATATTGCCAAAATGATCAAGCGTTACTCCCTCTGGACCCCAGAAGGCTGCGGCTGTGGCAGGGCCACCATCACCCGAAAACCCTATGCTCCCCGTCCCGGCTATCGTTTTAATTATCCCGGTCGTGAAAATTTCGCGAATGACATTATTGTCTCTGTCAGCAATATATACATTACCCGAAGCATCAACCGCAATGCCATACAGGGCACTGCTAAATGTTGCATCTGTGGCAGGCCCCCCATCACCACTATAACCTATTGATCCGTTTCCCCCAATTGTTGTTATTATTCCAGCCGGGCTTATTTTGCGTATGCGGTAATTCCCATAGTCAGCAAAATAAATATTCCCGTAAACATCCATTGTTATACCTGTAGGCAGGTACATTTTAGCGTTTGTCGCCGGTCCTCCATCACCGCTAAAGCCTACGGTATCATTGCCGGCAATAGTTGTGATGATGTTTTGCCCATATGATAAATGAAGCGTTGATAACAGCAAGCAAATAAAGAAGATTTTTTTCATAAAGTAGTCCGTTTTATCGCAGACAATATAATAGACATTGTAAATTTAAAATAGGTTGGTTTACAATCTTAGCGATCCCTTGCATTTCGCCCAAGCCCCCCGCATAAATGTTCTTTCCAAACTTACCCAACCAAATCAAAAACAGCACTGTCTTTATCTGCAATACTCATTGGCAGTCCCTTCAACTTCTTTTTATTGGGCATTCAAATTTTAAAAAATGAAGAAATCAATTCTAAGTTTAGGTTTGGCAGTAGCCATCACAACCTGTTCTTTTGCACAGGATGTACATTTTACCCAATATTTTACCTCACCGCTCACACTTAACCCGGCGCTTACCGGCCTGGTGCCTGATGATGTGCGCCTCGCTGCCAACTACCGCACACAGTGGTCTTCTGTGTCTTCAAATCCTTATGCTACCGGCACCGTATCTTTTGATATGGCTATACTTAAAGGTAAGTTGGCTGAAGGTGATGCAATAGGAGTGGGTGGTGTAGTAGAGTATGATAAGTCAGGTACAGGAGGGTTGCAAAATACCACTGCAGGGTTGTCACTCGCTTACCACAAAGGTTTTGGGCGAGATAAGCTGCAACACCTTTCACTCGGTGCTCAGGTCTATTTCGTGCAGAAAAAGCTCGATTTCACCAAGTTGACTTTTGAAGATCAGATCAACGCCTCTACTGGTACTACTGCATTCCCGACTTCTGAAACCTTCAATAACCCGGAGATATCTTACCCCGACTTTAATGTTGGTGCCATGTATTCCGGCCAAATCGGCGAGCATGCAAAGGCTTATATGGGCCTGTCCTATTACCACATGACCCAGCCAGTTGAGTCATTCCTTAACGATAATTACCAGATTCATTCCCGCACTACGGCCTACCTCGGTGGCTCCTTCGACCTCAATGAAAATACAGTGCTTTATGCCAGCAGCCTTTACCAGACGCAGGCTGCAGCCCGCGAGTTGCTTGTTGGCGCGGCGGTGGGTTTTATTCTTAATCCTGGTCACGATCTCGACTACCAAAGAAATACGGTTCTTTACCTTGGCGGCTGGTACAGAAATGGCGATGCCCTTGCACCGTATGTAGGTATAGAATGGTCTAAAATGAGGATAGGCGTAAGTTATGATGTAAATATATCTTCGTTTACCCCGGCAACCAACGGCATGGGTGCATACGAAATTTCATTACTTTATTTTGGCCGCATCAACAAGCACGAAAGAGCTCCTCAGTACAACTGGTCATGCCCTAAGTTATATTAATTTTAAATCTTAATTTTTTGGCATATGAATCGGGTGTTTCATTTTTATGCTTCATTAATTACTGTTATTCAATAGTTATACAAGTAGTTATAAATATTATTTGTATATTTATCTGGTAGTGATTGCAGCCTTTATTTTCCGTTTTTTAGTTTGCCAATCCCTGTAAAAATGCTCTTGTTTACTGTGATTAAATTTAATATTCAGGTCTGAATTCAGAATTTTTCATTCAAAGCCAACAAAAAGTTATAGTTTCACGCATTACCATCAATTATTAATCGTAGGGGGAAATTGTACCCAACCAAAATAATTTTTGGTATGTCTTGTCTATATAAATTATTTGGTCTAACTTGCTTCTGATTTGAGCCTTTAAATTAAACAACTAAAAGAAATGAAGAAAACAATACTCGGGTTAAGTATGGCGTTATCTATAGCCGGGACTACCATAGCCCAGGATGTGCATTTTTCGCAATACTTTACCTCACCACTTACGCTTAACCCAGCATTAACAGGTCTCGTACCTGATGATTTGCGTTTCGCAGCTAACTTCCGTACTCAGTGGTCTTCAGTATCTACAAACCCATATGTAACAGGTACTGTGTCTTATGACATGGCGATACTTAAAGGCAAACTTGCCGAGGGTGATGCACTCGGTCTTGGTATGATGGTGCTTTACGATAAATCGGGTACCGGTGGCCTTGAAAATACTACTGCGGCATTTTCGCTCGCATACCACAAGGGTTTCGGTCGCGATAAACTTCAACACTTGTCGCTCGGCGTTCAGGCTTATTTCGTGCAAAAGCAACTTGATTTCAGCAAACTTACCTTCGAAGATCAGTTTGATGCATCTACAGGTGGTACCCCATATTCTACGCACGAAACTTTCAACAACGCTTCCATATCTTACCCTGACTTCAACGCAGGTGCAATGTATTCAGGCCAGATAGGTGAGCATGCTAAAGCATACATGGGTCTTTCTTATTACCACATGACGCAGCCTGTTGAGTCTTTCCTCAGCGACAATCATCAGATTCACGCCCGTACTACTGCTTACCTCGGTGGTTCGTTCGATTTGAATGAGAATACTGTGCTTTATGCAAGCGGTCTTTATCAGGTGCAGGCAGCTGCCCGTGAAGAGCTGGTTGGTGCTGCAGTTGGTTTCATTCTTAATCCGGGTCATGACCTTGATTACCAAAGAAACACAATTCTTTATCTTGGTGGCTGGTATCGTGTTAATGACGCACTTGCTCCTTACATAGGGCTTGAATGGTCAAAAATGCGTATAGGTCTTAGCTATGATGTTAACGTATCAACCTTCACACCAGCAACGCATGGTTTTGGTTCTTACGAAATATCGCTGCTTTATTTCGGCCGCATCAACAAGCACGAAAGGGCTCCACAGTACAACTGGTCATGTCCTAAATTATATTAATCTCATTTTTGTTTGCTAATAAACACCGGTCGATCCTTTCGTCCGGTGTTTGTTTTTTGCGGTATGCCGAGTGGTGTCAAGTGATATAGATCGCAGTTCTCGGCATTCAGATTTGATGATAGCATATCGACGACTCCCTCCTGCAGAGGGTTTGGATATCTCCTCGTTTCTCCACTTTTGGAGGTACTGGGTCGGGGATTTGTGCCGCCCGTGGCGGACCTGTCTCGCCGTAGCGGACTTGTCTCGCCGTGGCGGAGGAGGACACCAACCGAATGATGCCTATTGATAATGTTCATTCGACACTTATAACTTGCTGGATTTCAGCCGTAGACTATTAGTGACCACCGATATAGAGCTCAATGCCATGGCGGCACCTGCAATCATGGGGTTGAGCATAAAGCCATTGATGGGGTAGAGCACTCCCGCTGCAAGAGGTATAGCTATAATATTATAAATAAATGCCCAGAAAAGGTTCTGACGGATGGTGCTTACAGTTTTTCTTGATAGCGTAATGGACTTCGGTAGCAGCCGTAAGTCCGAAGTGAGCAAGGTAACCTGAGCGATATCCATCGCAAAATCAGAACCCGCCCCCATAGCTATACTCACATCGGCCTGCGCAAGCGCCGGACCATCATTAATACCATCACCTACCATACCTACATACTTTCCTTCCGCCTGCAATTTCTTAATGAAATCGGCCTTTTCCACCGGCGATACTTCGGCCTTATAATCTTTAATGCCGGACTCTGCGGCAATCGCATATGCTGTTTCTTCATTATCGCCGGTGAGCATATATACCCCAAGCCCTATTTCATTGATCTCCCTTATCGCAGTGGGTGTCGACAACTTTATTTTATCAGATATTGCAACCGCAGCCTGAGCGCTGAATTGATTGGCAAGCCATATTACAGTATTGGCCTGTCCGGTCCAGAGTTTGGTTTTCTCTAATAAAGAATCGGGTATGGCTATGTTCATGGAGCGCAGCAACTTAATATTGCCCACGAAGTAAATGTTGCGCGCATATACGGCCGTAATGCCACTACCTGTAATACTGGTAAAGGAATTGACCTCTACCGTTTTCATTTTTAGCTCTTTATAGAATTTAGTTATTGCATCTGCGAGTGGGTGCTCTGAAAGCAATTCCATACTGTACAGTACCGATGAGAGCAATTCTGAGTCGGTATTTTCCTTCCAAGCAATGTCTACTACCTCCGGGAAACCCTCAGTGAGTGTGCCTGTTTTATCAAAAACGATGAGGTTGAGCTTCCGTGTATTTTCAAGGCTTTCGGCGTCTTTTATAAGTATACCCTGTTCCGCTCCCTTTCCCATTCCTGCTATTATAGCTGTTGGTGTAGCGAGGCCGAGGGCGCAGGGGCATGCTATTACCAGCACGGTAATCATAGATAGTATCCCGTGAATAACGTTGTTTTCACCGCCAGCCAGTATCCATACGCTTATGGTAATCAACGATATAACTAATACTACCGGAACAAAAATACTGGCTATTTTATCAGCCAGTTTTTGAATTGGGGCCTTACTACCCTGAGCTTCCTGTACTTTCTTAATAATGTGTGCCAGCAATGTTTCGCTGCCTATTTTTTCGGCCTTGTATTGGAAACTTCCCTTTTGGTTTATTGTCCCTGCAAATACCTTTGCTCCCTCTTCCTTCTCAACAGCCACCGGCTCGCCGGTAAGCATACTCTCATTTACAAACGAGCTGCCAAGGGTTAAAATACCATCAACGGCTATTTTTTCACCGGGCTTTACAACTAATATATCACCTATTTTTATATCCTGAACCAGTATATCTTCCTCTCCCGTTTCCCCCATCCTCACCACAGAGTAAGGTTGCAGGCCCATGAGCTTCTTTATGGCCGAGGAGGTTGTTGCTTTTGCCCGGTCTTCCAGTAGCTTACCTATTAAGATAAAAGTTATTACTATGCCCGATGCCTCAAAATAAACGGGTGGCATAATGCCCTTGCTCATCCAGAAGCCCGGAAAAAGTGTATTGAATACGCTGAAGAGATAGGCAATACCCGAGCTAAGGGCCACTAGTGTGTCCATATTGGCATTAAAGTGCCTTGCCTGGTTCCAAGCCCCAATAAAAAACTGCCGTCCAAAAACTACTGTTATAGGCGTGGCAAGTGCCCACATGATAAAGTTGGCATAGGGCAGGTTCATACCAAACATGGCAATGCAAACCAATGGAATGGAACATACAACAGCAAGCGTAGTATTGAGTTGTAACTTACGATAACCCTTAAGGTTCGATTCCTCAATATCCTCCGCCGTTACGGTTTCATCGGTTATAATTTCGTATCC
>CAILMA010000575.1 GCA_903835145.1 uncultured Bacteroidota bacterium | reverse complement strand
TTACACATGGTCTCCGGCTACAGCACTGAACACCACAGTATTGTATAATCCCTTGTCTTCCGGCCTGTCATCTACTCAGGTTTATACAGTTACTACCATCGATCCATATAGCTATTGCACTACTGGCAATAATGCAAGCGCAACAGTGAACGTTGTTGCAGCTCCTACCATTTCCGGTGCTACTGCATCTGTTACATCGCTTTGTACTGGTGGTGGTAGTGTACTCACTGCAGGTTCGCTGTCAGGCGGTACCGGTTCATTTGTTAACTATGTTTGGAGTGGCCCAGGAGGGTTTACCACAACTGTGGCTTCTATCGGCATAACCACACTTGCAGTTACGCCTACTGTTACTGGTACCTACAGTGTTGTGGCACATTATTCAGTTTCTGGCTGCACCACTGCTGCGGGCACAGCATCGGTTACAGTATCAGCCCAGCCATCAGTAACTTCGGTTACTCCATCTCCATCCAGCATTTGCACAGGGGGTACAGTTACCTTTACAGCTGCTACAACCGGGGGTACAGGTACTCCTACTTACACATGGAGTGGCCCGGATATCACAACAACAACCGGCTCTTCATCTACATCGCCTACGTTCTCGCCGACGCTTACTGGTACACACGCTTATTCAGCGAGTTTGCATTATTCAGGCGTAGGTTGTAACGATGCTGCTAATTCAGGAAATCTATCTACTAATTCAGGTCCAACTATTGTTTTAGGTGGTAATCCAAGTATTTGTCAGGGTATTACGAGCGCTACAATCTCTTACAGCAGTACCACTGGTAGTCCAACTACTTATGGTATAACCTGGAGCGGTGCAGCTCACTCAGCCAGTTTTTCTGACGTGCCAAGTGGTACATTAACTGGCGGCACAGTTCCATTAACAATTCCGGGTGGCGCTACCCCCGCCACTTATGCGGGTTCCATCACGGTATCTAACGGTTCATGCGTTAGCACAACGTATTCTTTTAATGTAACCGTTGTTGGTTATCCTTCAGGAAATATCACCTCGGCCCCTACACCATGTATGAACTATAGTACGAATATTGTATTCTCCGGAACCAGTGGTGCAACTGCTGTTTATAATATAGATGGTGGCGCTCCGGTTTTTGTAACATTAACCGGCGGAACATACAACTTGTCAACAGGTTCGTTGTCTGCTGTTCATACCTACGAATTACTCGCAGTTCAAAATTCAACTTGTACTACTAATATCGATTCTACAGTTACTATTAGTCCGGTTGCGATGCAGTGGGTTGGTGGTACCACAAGTCACGAGTCAGAGTGGGCAACATCGAGCAACTGGACCTGTGGCTTTGTTCCCGGCGTAACCGACGATGTAATTATTCCATCTGGCACCACCTATGCTCCTACCATCGGTACCGGTTTAACTGGAAATGTCCGCAGTCTTTCCATTGCTGCCACTGCAACGATTGGTTTAAATGGAACAGGTGTGTTACACGTGAAAGGCAACATCACCAACAACGGCATCGTGGCGGGAAGTGGTACACTTACCATGGATACTTCCGTTGCTCAACTAATCTCGGGTTTTGGTATTATCAATAATTTTGACCTTAATAATACCTCAGGTGCAACGATCCCTGCTGGCTCACGACTCACTGTTTATAGTAACGTTTCCGTTACCGCTGGTACGCTCGCTACCGGTGATAGCCTCGTGCTTCACTCAGATTCTGTAAATACAGCCAGAATTGTTGCGCTGCCATCTTCTGGCTCAAGCATCACCGGCAATGTGCAGGTGCAACAATATATAGAAGGTGGTTATCGCCGGTATCGTTTTTACAGCCATCCTTTCAGTAACTACATCGGGTTATCACAAATTGAAAGTTGCATAGATGTAACTGGAGTTGGTGGTAATGCCAATGGTTTCACCTCTACCATTTCAAATGCACCTTCTGCATACAGATATGACCCAACTGTTGGTAATTCAGGCAATCCATCTGACCCAGGTTGGAGAGCATTTACAAGCACGAATACTGTAATTGACAGCAATCGTTTCCATCAATATCAGGGTATTCGCATCTTCGTTCGCGGCAAGAAAAATGAAGGTCTGGGATACGGAACTTACACACCGTCTCCATCCGTTATTACCACCTATGGCATTGTTAATCAACAAAACCAAACAATCACACTTGCCAAGGGTACGGGTGCCAACGAAGATTACAACATGGTTGGCAATCCTTATCCATCGCCAGTAGACATAGGTACTGTTGTATACAATGCAAGTGTCGCTACTCATGTAGTTGGTGCAGCCTTTTATGTTTGGAATCCATCATTGGGTGCAGGTGGTCAGTTCCAGGCCATCCCAATCAGCAACACACCTTACTACTTGCCTGCCAATAATGCTTTCCAGGTGAGGGCTGCTCACAATGCCGATGTATTGAACTTTACAGAAGCTAACAAATCTGCAAACATTACGACAAATCTGTTTAGAGCAATTCCAGAATACATTTCACTTGCCGTTTACGATGAAAGCTATCATCCATGGGATATGCTGAACGTGAAGTTCAGCGACGAAGCTACAGATAACGAAGACAGCAAGTACGATGCTACAAAGCCTCATGGTGGCGACCTTAACTTCTATAGCTTATCAGCCGACAACAAAATGCTCGCCATTGATGGCCGCCCCTATGCTGCCGGTAAAGTTATTCCACTTGGCTTAGTAAGTAATTACGCTCAGAATTTTATTATTAAGGCTGAAAGTATTGCGCTGCCAACCAATGGGAAAATTTACCTGCGTGATAAATTGCTGAAACAATATGTGCTGTTACAACAGGGTACCGAGTACAGGTTCACCATCAGTAACGATAAAGCATCACAGGGCGATCAAAGGTTTGAACTTGCAATGGAACCAGCAGAAGTGGCTGTTGTAAATAACGATAAGGGCCTTCAAGTTACTATGACACCGAACCCGGCTACTGAAGATGTGAAAATTATATTTACATCAGGCACCAAGGATAAAGTTTCAGTTAACGTGCATGACCTTTCCGGCGTGAATATTTACAGCAAAGACCTCGGTAACAGCGCTGCCGGCTCAGTGAGTATTCCATTGAGCAACCTCGCATCAGGTATTTATCTCGTTGAGCTTACTTCTGGCAGTCAGAAAGTGGTTCAGAGATTGGTTAAAGAATAAAAGAGTTGAAGTTGATAAATCAGGGGATACTGGCAACGGTATCCCCTTTTTTATGAAAACGTTCTGAAAAGGAAGTTGCTTTGGAGCCGATTTGCTTATAAACTGTAACCAAATACTTTCTACATTTGCCGAAATCCCGGCCGTTTGCTACAATCCATGACGTTAATAAATATAAATAAATTCAACTCTTCTTTCTTTGTTCCTGCCCGTTTTGTGCTTAAAAAGGCGCGAAAAGTGGTAGTTCCCGGGATGGATGGAGCAACCCTGTTTGATTTCATTAAATTTTTTTTAATAGAGTTGAGAACGGTTCGCCTAACGGAAAGGGCTGCCGCCGTGACCTACAATTTTTTAATGGCAATGCCCCCAACTTTCCTTTTCCTTTTTTCGTTAGTCCCTTATTTGCCACTAAAAAATGTACACCAGACAATATTTGCTACTTTAAAATTGCTCACGCCTAACCAGAAAATTTATCTAAATGTAAGTGGCGTGGTAAGAGATTTTCTGGAAAAACCTCACCAGAACGCACTCTCTACAGGATTACTTATGGTCTTGTTTTTCTCTTCTAACGGGATGGTAGGTCTCATGAAAAGTTTTGATAAAAGTGAAGCACTTTACAAAAAAAGAAATGCATTTCAGCGTCGTTGGACGGCAATTAAGCTCACCGTTATGCTTATAATAGTAAGTATGCTTACCCTTTCGGTACTCATCTTGCAAAACAAGTCGTTAAATAAAGTCGTTCTGGCAATTTTCCCCGATTTGCTTGCCGTAAAAATTCTAAGCATTATCATCCTCATACCAGTAATTTTTGTAACGTTTTGTCTCATTTATACTTACGGACCCTCTCTTACGCATCGCTTCAAGTTCGTGACGCCGGGGTCCATTTTTGCTACAATTGTGTCTCTTTTGTCTACATCAGTTTTCTATTTTCTGGTAAATAACTTCCTGAATTACAATAAAGTTTACGGCTCCATCGGAACACTTATTGCATTTATGGTTTTCATTTGGCTAAATACTGTAATTATTTTGCTGGGTTACGAGTTGAATGTCAGTATCTTGTTGGGTAAATTAAAACAAGCGAAGGCCAATGAGTACAAGGTGTAAGTATGTGGTCGTTTTCATAACAGCATTCCTGACTTTGCTGATGAATGCTTGCAGCAACCAGGCGCAGCAAGAGAAAATGCCTGAGCACGTGACCTATAATGAGCATATTGCAAACATCATTTACAACAACTGCACGATATGCCACAGACCGGGTGGGGGAGCACACATTCAGTTTCTGAAGTATGAGGACGTAAAAAAGTTTGCCGGAGCCATTGTTTTCCTCACCCACGAGAAAATGATGCCGCCCTGGCCTGCCGACCCAGGTTACACTTCATTCAAAGCCGAACGCATATTGAGCGACCGTGATATAAGGCTCCTTGCTAAGTGGCTTTCAGATAGTACGCCCGAAGGTCCAACAGATAAGGCTACGAAGCTGCCTAACTTTCCCATTGGTTCGTCGGCAGGCCAGCCAGATATGCGGATTCCAGTTCAACCTTACTTCCTAAAAGCTAATAGCACTGACAAATTTCTTCTTGTAAAGGTTCCCTTCGAATTTTCAACTGACACTTTCGTCAGGCTTATCGAATATGTGCCAGGTGGTCAAAAAGTTGTACATCACGTAAATGGGGACCTTGTGAAATATGACTTCGATAAAAAAAGTACGGTGTTTGGTGGGCTTCGCAATGTTGATATGGCAGATGATACTGGCACTCTTATCAAGGCTTTCAAGACGCTCGACATACCAAATGACGACGGCACATACCCTGTGCTTCAAAAATCAGTTGTCAATTACCTGCCGGGTGCAGAAGGTCAGTTGTATCCTCCGGGTATAGGTGGTTATAAACTACCCCGCAAAGGCGTGTTTTTACTTAATGACCTTCATTACGGTTTTACCTGGAAGAATGACGTTATAGATAGTTCTTATATAAATATCTTCTTTTCTAAAGTGCCGCCTGACAGGCCCATGCAGGAATTTCAGTTGGGTACACTCGGCGTTGCGCCAGTTGAGCCAGATATGATTATTGAGCCGGATAAGATAAAACACGTATACAGTCGTTTTAAAATCGCAAATGACATTTCAATTCTTACCATTAATCCGCATATGCACCTGTTGGGCCAGAGTTTTAAGGCATATGCACTCACGCCTGGCGGTGATACTATAAGGCTTATTTCTATT
>CAILMA010000574.1 GCA_903835145.1 uncultured Bacteroidota bacterium | reverse complement strand
TTAATTCTATCTCTTTCAAATGGCGCATCAAGCGCTTCAACCTTGCCCGATAACTTGCCATTCAAAATATTGAAGTATCCTACAAACTGTGCGTTGCTGGCTCCTTTAAAGAAGGTAATGAATGATTTGTCTTCCAGTACCGGGTCGCTAACATTGGTGAACTTTGACAAGAACTTGTTGTAAAAGCTAACCATGCTTTTGTAGTCGTTCACATCTTTTATTGTCCCGTCTTTCAAATAGATGCAATTTTTCATCAGCAAATCGAAGTCGTTTTGCGTAATCAACGTATCCACATATTCTACAACAGTAAATTTCTTTGATTGCAGCTCGCTCAGGATTTCTGTGTATTTCACATTGTCGTAGGCCAGCATTCCAGGTTCCCCAACTTTGTAGTACTGCATAGTGCCCTTCGGCAGGTTATATTCTCTTGACCACCAGGTTGCTTTTGCGCTGTTGCGGGTTTTGTAAACAGCGAGGGTAACATCAAATGCCTGCAAGTAATTGAGGGTGCCGTTCTTGTCTTCACCCGGAGTCTTTACATTTTTCACCTGCAGGTAGCCCCAGTCATTATCTGATGCTTCATTTACAGCATTCCCCTTTGCCTCAATGTCATTCTTGTGTTTATTGATGAAACCCCTCAGATCGTTACCATTGTTATCATATGTAGCACTTTCAGGGGATGGGAATTTGTTGGGATTCAGTCTTTGTGCAATTGCACTGCTGGCAACAACAGTTAACAACACCCCTGCAATTAATTTTTTCATATAATATATTTTAAACAAAAATGGCTACTTCGGCGTCCACTTTAAGTTAAGGAATTGACGATTTTCTATCGGGCAGCCAAATTAAGAAAAACTATTGTAAACGAAGGGTATAATTTCAATACAAATTGATAAAATAACCCTGCAAGTGCATATAATGGTTTCTAATCCGGCGTTTAGGCAATACTACCACATCAGCAGTTCACCTATCCGTTTCGCAACTTTGTCAGCATTTGGCAGCATGGCTACTTCCAGGCCCATATTCATGGGCACGGCTGGCAGGTCAAGCGCGCCTATAGTCTGTACAGGTGCATCGAGGAAGGTAAAGCAATGTTGGGCTATACGGCCGGCAAGTGCTTCGCAGAAGGAGTTGCGCAATTGCTCCTCCGTGAGTACGATACATTTGCCATGTTTTTTCACGGTATTGAATATGAGTTCCTCATCAAGCGGGTAAATGGTACGCACGTCTATTACTTCCACGCAACCGGGGTAGTTCTTAGCGGCGTTCTTGGCCCAATACACGCCCATGCCGTAGGTAATGATGCATATTGAGGAGCCATTGTCTATGTTTTCCTGCTCTGCTTCCAGCACTACTGCGCCCTTGCCGAGTGGTAAAATGTAGTCTCTGTCCGGCTCCACAGTACGGGCGTCTTCGGTGCCCGGTACCTTGCTCCAGTACAATCCCTTATGCTCCAGCATTACTACCGGGTTGGGGTCAAGAACTGCCGCTTTTATGAGGCCCTTCAGGTCGGCGGCATTACTTGGGTAGGCTATTTTTATACCCTTTATAGTAGCCAGTGTACTTTCTACACTGCCGCTGTGGTAGGGGCCTCCACCAATATAAGCGCCTATCGGCACCCTGATAACGCAGTTAACCGGGTACTTGCCACAAGAAAGGTAGCACGACTTACTTATTTCTGTAATTAACTGATTGATGCCCGTATAAATGTAATCGGCAAACTGAACCTCAACTATTGGTTTAAGGCCTACAGCACTCATACCCACAGTGGACCCTATGATATAGGCTTCCTGAATTGCAGTATTAAATACCCTTGTATTGCCAAATTTCTTAGCAAGCGTAGCAGCTTCTCTGAACACGCCGCCGAGGCGCAAGCCCACGTCTTGCCCATAGAAAAGAGCTTCGGGGTAGTCTTGCAGTACTTCTTCTACTGCGTGCAAGGCAGCATCTACCATTACCACTTTCTCGCGGCCTTCGGGGGTTCTTGTGCCAGATTCATGAAGCACCGGGGTAGGGGCGAAAACATGGTCAGCTACAGTAGCCGGGTCTGGCTCGGGTGCAGCAGCGGCAAGGTCAAACTCACTTTGAGCATATTCTTTCTGCTCGTTATCTATTTGCGTTAATTCTGTTTCTGTTGATAGCTTGTGTTCCAGCAAGTAGGCCCGGAGTTTCGGTCCCGGGTCATTTTGTGCACACTGTTCCAGGTCTTCAGGGGTGCGGTACCATTCCTTGCGTACACCCGATGTATGATGGCCAAGCAAAGAAACTTTGGCGTGTACCAATATCGGTTTTCTGTTTTTGCGCACGTATTCCACTGCGAACTGCATGGTATTATATGCCGCATCGAAGTCGCTGCCATCTACCTGCACTCGCTCCAACCCTTTAAATCCGGCTGCATATTCGTAGGCATTAGTAGTGCGGGCCTCATCGCAACTGGCGGAGATACTCCATTCGTTGTCCTGAACAAGGTATATTATTGGTAGCTGGTGTAAAACGGCAAACTGGAATGCCTCACTCACCTCGCCTTCAGTTACGCTACCATCGCCAAGCGAGCACACGGTAACAGGAGGTACAGGATAGTCTGACAGCTGTTGCGTTTCGCGGTATCTGATACCCTGAGCAACACCGGTGGTAGGTATCACCTGCATGCCGGTTGCGCTGCTTTGGTGTATGATGCCCGGGAAGCCAGCCCTTTTTGTGTTGGGGTGATTGTAATAGGCGCGGCCTCCTGTAAAGGGGTCGCCTGCTTTTGCCAGCAATTGCAGCATCAACTCGTAGGGGCGGTAGCCCATGCCGAGCATCATACTCTCATCGCGGTAATAGGGACTCACATAATCGCAGGGCTGAAGTTGAAAACCGGTTGCCAGTTGAATGGCTTCATGACCGCGTGAAGTACTGTGAACGTATTTGCAGATTTGCCTGTTAGCGTCGTATATCTCCGCCATGGCACGGGCAGTGGCCATGAGCCGGTATGCCTTAAGCAATATTTCTTTTGAAAGCATCGGCGGCAAAAGTAGGTGAAAATTCAAAAATAAAATTCAAAAATCTAACCGGTTACATCGCGCCGCCATAGATGGATGACGTCTTTTTATTCTAAACTTTAAATATGTGTGCGGTTGCTGTTGTGTCGGCAATAGCTGGTTAATGTTCTTAATACATAAGTTGTTGCTTGCCTCGATTTTGCCAGCCCGCCTCACTTTTATAGTCAGTGAAGTAAACAATCAGGTCGGCATCACTTTTGTACTGGGTGAAGTAGATTTTCTTTTTGGCGTCGCTTTCATATTGGCTGAAATACCATATCCCATTATTTCCGCCGTCGGCTTCGCTTTTGTAGGTGGTTTTATAAACAACGATGTCTGCATCGCTTTTATATTTTGAAACATAGACTTTCACCTGAGCCTGGCTTGTGTATTGGGTGCTATAAACGACCTG
>CAILMA010000573.1 GCA_903835145.1 uncultured Bacteroidota bacterium | reverse complement strand
CAAATATCGTATTTGAAAACCTCGAAAAACTATCTGACAAGGTATGCGACCTCATAACTTCACTTTCAACTGATATAGTCCAATCTATAACCGGATGGGAACTATATAAAAATAGCACAAATTAGATGTCTAAATGGTATAATTACCGTGGTCATGCTATCGGGGATATTGGTGAGGGTATCAAGCGGGGTTTCCCAAATGCCCCGGCCATAAGTAGCTGCCCTAAGCTTATTCGCACAATAGTTAAACTCCATATCCATAACTATGCAGGCAGGTAAGCCATTGTTGTAGCATTGCCAGCTGCTGGTAGCTGGGTTCCACTTAAATATCCCCACATCAGTGCCCGCAAATATTTCATCATTGCTCCCTTTACGGTAAAGCAACTTATTTACAGGCAAGGCTGACAAGCCTGTGGAAACGTCAGTCCAGCTGTTGCCAGTGTCAGATGAATACCACACTCTGTTTTTCATGGTATCTGGATTCGCACCAACGTAACCACTATTGATATTTCCAAACGCCACCCATATCCTGCCTATATGATTAGGGTCTACTGCTATGCTGTTGATGTTGTTCGTATTACAAATCGAGGGAGTTATATTGACCCAGGCCGGCGGAGTGTTTCCCGCCTTATTTGTGAAATACAACCGCGCAAAAGTATCATTGCTTTCGGGATGACTCCCGCCCTGGTCTTTGTATGCGATGTAGGCAATAGCTGTATCTTTAGCATCAATATAAAAATCACTTACCTCTTTTTTGGTTCCTGAAACTTGATCAATCGGATCTCCAAAACCCGGGGAATTAAACGCATTACTCCAACTCGTAGCGCCGACTGATTTTCTCCATATATGTTCGCACCCCAAAAACGCTTCATTGGCGGTGTTGAAATAAATAGGACGGGTTATGGGTTCAGCGTCTGTAGGTGGGTTGCTTACAGAAGACTGACTAAAACCTGAACCAGAAAAATCAATTTCATATAAGACGCGGCCAGGTAAAGCACCCTCCCCAAAGGCCGAAGTAACGCCATTATGCATAAATTTGCTGGTATTACCGTCTCCTCCAGGCCATGACAAATTACTCCAGGCTGGGCTATTCGCTTTAACATAAGCAAATTCGCCTACATCCTGCGCCCCGCCTGACATGATATTTTCGTTGGCTTCAGTATTGCCAAAACCATAAAATTCGGTCACCGCAAGGCTATCTCCTGTAATACAATCAAAATTATTATTACCTATTCTTTTCTCCCGAATCCCGCCATCATTTCCAGTGAATACGTGGTCGTTAATTCCATCTGTTGTATTAGTAGTACTGGCAACAAAAACGCACCTTCCATCGGCATGAGTTGCATAGCTGTAAGGGAAAGTATGACCTCCATCGGTAGATTTATAAATCGCATGTCCATCTTCGCCATCGTAATTAGCGAGGTAAATAATATTGGGATTGGAAGGCGACACTACAAATTGGTAAATCTGCTGGAATATTCCCGTCGGTCCGTCAAAATTAGTATTAATTATGGTGGGGAAAAACGTATTAAGCGGTGTTTTGAGCAGAAGCGTATCAATAGTTGTGGCAAAAGCCATATAAGCAGTATCTGCCCCAGATATGGAAAACATCATAGGCCCTTGCCTGTACCCCTGAGTATGGCCGAACAAAGTCATATTGATTGGACTGCCCCATGTTGCGCTCGTTGGATTGTACTCCCATATCTGGCTTGTTCCAGCAGCAGCACTTGCTGTCACAATCGCTTTAACAGGTGGTAAATTATTGAATTGCAAATCAGTTGTTATATTTACCATTCCCGACGGGCTAATATCCTGCCATGCTGACGTGGGACTTGGTTTGTAGTAAACGTTTTCTGAAAATAATGTCAAGGCAAATAACCTTGATGTCCCCGGCATGTAGGCTATTTTGGTTACGTTTGCTGGTAAACCTCCATTCGCAAGATTATTGAATGCAGTATCTTCGTTCCAGTTTGCGCCACCATCTGTAGTATAAGCTATGCCAAGATTATATCCTAAGGATTTCTGGTATTGCGAGGTGTTACCGAGTTGTATATATATAATATTGGTATCCAGCGGGTTTACCGCTATTGCATTGATTCCAGGCAGCCCAAGAATGCTGTTGGCTACCCCGTTCGTAAGGCAATGCCATGTATGTCCATCATTATAAGTTTGCCACAGACCGCCGCCATCTGCTCCTGCAAGGATGGAACCGCTGACAGGATTCACCCAAATAGCATTTATCCGCCCCTGCTGCTCTGCATCTGTCGTTCCATAATAACTGTTGAATGGCCCGAGGCAGCTCCAGTTACCGGATGAAGGGCACGAAGCCACATAACTCATATATGACCGTAAAGCGGCTCCCATTGGTGCCGTCATATCGCCACCCAGCGGCACATCGTAGCTGATACGTGTTCCCATAAACCTTTTATAACGCTCAAGCGTAGCCGCCGGGCTACCCTCACCTGTCATAGTGGCACTTGTCGCCCTTGCTATCAGGGTATCCATTGCCACAGAAAAAGTAGGAGTTGCCATGCGATACTGGGCTGCAGAATCATATTGGCCGTAACAAAGCCCAGTAAAGGCCATAATCAGGAACAGAAGTAAAGTTTGTTTCATCTGCGTGTGTGTTATTGAATTATTAATTTTTTAGTTTCTTTATAGCCATCTTCGTTTATAACAGTCAAGTAATAGATTCCGGTTTGAAAGTTTTCAATTGAAATAGTTAAGGTATGTGTGTTTCCAGTTAATTGAATTGAATATAGCTGGAGGCCGACAACGTCATTAATGACAACATCTTTTATATTTATCCCGGTCTCAATGGTAACAATTGAACAAGCAGGATTTGGGTATAGCTCAAAAATATTGTTTACAGCTTTTACTTGATTTATGCCGGTAGTCCACGGGGCAAAAACGCTGAAAAATGCATCCACAATTGGAAATGAGCCGTAAGACCCGAACGAAGAAAATGTTCCGTTATTACTTCCATAAACCCCGGCTGCAAATACAGAATTGT
>CAILMA010000572.1 GCA_903835145.1 uncultured Bacteroidota bacterium | reverse complement strand
GGCTACTTGATAGAAAAACTGAACAAGAAATAAACGACAGGGGAAAATCAATAAGTCAATCGATCTGTTTTACCTTAACTACCGCACCTATTTGCGGTTTAGCAATTTTTTTATATATTTGTACAACCCATTGAGATGTCCCATTAATCCCCGCGTTGAGGGTTTGCTGAAGTATTAACACGCTGTATCAGAAAAAAATGCGTACTTTATACAAGATTTTGCAATTATGTATAAGACTCTGCTAATCACATTATTTTTATTTTCAACATACTCTGTAAGAGCGCAGAGTACAGTAGATACTTTTAGGCTGTATTTTGATCTCAACGTTTCCGACCTTAACAAGAATATAGAAAAGAAAATTGACCTGCTTGTATATAACGACAAAATAATAAACGGCAGCAGCATTATGATTATCGGCTACGCCGATTTTCTGGGCTCAGAAGGCTATAATAAAAACCTTTCTATGGTGCGTGCCAAGAACATAAAGGACTACCTTGTAAAGTATGGCATTGAAGCTGAAGATATAAAGCTATGCCTTGGCAAAGGTAAAATTGAAAGAAAAGACCAGACAGACAAAGACGGGTACCCGGTGGACCGCCGCGTGGATATAGTGGTGAACAATCAGGTCATTAGTAGGGAGTTTGTGCATAAACCAAGCGTTGCTGCAACTACAAAAACGGGAAAAGGCACCAAGGGAAAAAAAGACGGTAAGGACGGTAAGGATGCAACAGCAGGCAAAGACTACAAAACCACCGGAATTTCAGGAGATGACTCCCGCAAATCGCTTGATATAAAGGACCTTACCCAGCTTAAAGAAGGCCAGACCATTTTGTTGAAGAATGTATACTTCCACCCCGGTAGCCATATCATAAAACAAGAGTCATACGAAACACTGGAAAAACTTTACCACATCTTGAATGACAATCCTAAATTGAAGATAAATATTGAAGGGCATGTGTGTTGTATTCACGACGTGCCGGATGCACTTGACATTGATACCAACGAGCCAGTATTATCTTTAAACCGTGCAAAGGCTATTTACAACTACCTGGTGAGGAAAGGTATAAGTGAAGACAGATTACAATATATAGGGTTTGGCAAACAGCACCCGATTGTAGCATTTGAAAAAACCGAGGAAGATGCCGACAAAAACAGGCGTGTTGAAATAAGAATCGTAAGTAATCAATAGGCTTAGCGAGCAAATGGGGAAATCGGCTAAATAGGCAAGCACAATAAAATTGAAATATATTCGTTAATATGTCGTGTTAATGCGCATTGGGAACCAACAACGGGGGAACATTGAGGTTGCGATTTGATAAATTTATTTGTTTCAAAAAGAGTTTCAATCGTTTTTAAATAAGAAAATACCTATATTCTACATTAAAAATAACTAATATTTTTAGTAAACGACTAAAGTCAATTAAAAAATCCACAATAGTGGATTTTCAATTGACTTTGAATATCAGAACAAAACTTTGAAAAAACAATACAATTAGCGACTCGCTAACTGATTAATTAGACAAAGCAAGATTGCTTTTGTTTTTAGCGAATTTGTAAAGACGGTATACACCAAACAACACACCTGCAGCTATCAGGAACACTGTACCACCATCAATTGGCACATCCACAATTCCGGTATCTGGACCTGCACCGCCGGCTGTTGTTTCAAAACCTGCTTGGGCAAATGTTAAATTAGGCAGAGCAGCGCAAGCCAACAACATCAATACAGGTAATAAAAATCCTTTCGCTTTTTTCTGAGTTAGTTTCATTTTCTTCAACATGGTACACAAATTTAAACATTGTTTTCGAGAAAACAATGTGATTAACAATTAAATCACAAATCCACTCCCTTTTTCACTGGGTATACTTTTCAATTAATAATTAATAAACAATTACTTAACATACAACTACAAAACTGTAAGCCGGATTCTGTATTCTGCCACCGGCAGAACGGCTATCATTTATCTGGGATATTGCTCACGCAATACCTCAAGCTGCCAACCCACAGACATCGGGCGAGCAACCCTCAAGCGTCTGCTTATTTGGCATTTCAGTGCGCAAGGTTTACCCTTATAATTTGTTGCCAAAATATAACGTAGTCTCTTACACTACTTTTTCACCCTTACCCTATCTGTGAAGACATGGCGGTTATTTTCTGTGGCACTATCTGTCAAATCCATCTTTCGCGGAATGCCTACCCGTTAAGTAGTGCGCTGCTCTTTACTGTCCGGACTTTCCTCCATGATTTACACCATGGCGATAACCCGTCTTGTAGTACGCTCAAAATTAAATAAACTTTCTGTTAAAAACAAGACCCAACTAAAAAATATTTATTTCCGACATTTGGCTTTGTTTTCATTATAACATACATCCTACTTACCTTTGCAAAATCTTGGTATTCACCCGATATTAGTAATGCAAAAAAACATAAATATCCTCGCTATTGAGTCGTCCTGCGACGAAACAAGTGCCGCAATTATCAGTGATGGAAAAGTGCTAAGTAATCATATTGCTACGCAGCGGGTGCATGAGCGTTTTGGCGGTGTAGTACCTGAGCTGGCATCGAGGGCTCACATGCAAAATATTATCCCTGTTGTGGAAGCTGCTTTTGCTGACGCCGGTGTTCAAAAAAATGAACTAACTGCAGTTGCTTTCACGCAGGCGCCGGGCCTTATTGGCTCGCTCCTTGTAGGCTCGTGTTTCGCAAAATCTTTCGCTCAAGCGCTCAATATTCCTTTAATAAGTGTTCACCATATGCAAGCCCATGTGCTGGCTCATTTTATTAAAGAAAAACCTTCATTCCCGTTCCTCTGTCTTACAGTTTCCGGTGGCCACACGCAAATAGTATTGTGCAAAGACTATCTGGATATGGAAATAATTGGTGAGACTATTGATGATGCAGCAGGAGAGGCGTTCGATAAAGTAGCTAAAATGCTGGGCCTGCCCTACCCCGGTGGTCCGCTGGTTGATAAGTACGCAAAGGAAGGAGACCCCCACAGGTTTAAGTTCCCGCTTTCAGAAATGAAAGAATATAACTATAGCTTTAGCGGCATAAAAACATCTGTCCTTTACTTTTTGCAGGCAGAAGAAAAGAAAGACCCGGGATTTAAAGAGAAAAATATTGCAGATATATGCGCGTCGGTACAATTTACGCTTGTAAAAATGCTGCTGAATAAGCTGGAGAAAGCAGCTAAAAATCTGGGAATCACACAAATAGGGATAGCAGGTGGTGTATCTGCAAACAGCGGGCTCCGGAAATCGCTAATTGAAATGGGGCAAAAAAATGGCTGGACTGTATATATTCCACCTTTTGAATATTGCACAGATAATGCGGCGATGATTGGGATTACTGGCTATTATAAATATTTAAAGGGCGAATTTGCAGACCTGTCGGTTACAGCCAGCGCCCGTGCTACCTGGGCATGAGTAACGACTATTTTCAATTCAAAAAATTCACAATAAAGCAGGACCGGTGTGCCATGAAGGTGACTACCGACGCTTGCATACAAGGTGCCTGGACACCGTTGTTGACATCTGTTCGCAATATACTTGATATTGGCACCGGCACAGGATTACTGGCACTCATGCTAGCCCAAAAGAGCCCCAGCGTGCATATAGATGCAATAGAACAGGTTACTGAAGCCGCAGAACAGGCAAGAGAGAATTTCGCAAGTTCAATTTATGCTAAGCAGATTGAACTGTTGACGGGTGATGCCAGAACATATACATACAGTAGGAAATATGACCTTATCATAAGCAATCCACCCTTTTTTAATGATAGCCTGCTCAGCGAAAAACAGGAAAAGAATGAAGCGCGGCACACTGTCACGATGAATTACAAGGAATTACTATCTATTTTCAATGTAGCAATTGCCCCGGGTGGATATGCATCTGTACTACTGCCAGAGAAAGAAAATTTATTGTTCGCGAATATCGCTCAGGATATAGGTTGGAAAGTGTTTCGCAATTTAAAGGTTAAACACACTGAAAATGCTGAGGTAAAAAGGGTAATAAGCCTGATTTGCCGGGATGAACGTAGGGTTGAAGCAGATACTATTTTAATAATAAAAGAACAATCGAATTATACGCCAACGTTTATTGAGCTGCTTGCTCCATATTATTTACATCTGTAGGCTTCAATTTTTCCTTCATAAATAGGAAGAAAAAGCATATCATCATCCAGCCGACCCAAAACAAATAGGCTCCGATATGAAAACGTTGCTTCAGCAGGCTATGGCTAACGTCGG
>CAILMA010000571.1 GCA_903835145.1 uncultured Bacteroidota bacterium | reverse complement strand
TGCATTCTCTAAAAAAGTTTACGTCTGCAATGGCCGTTCTAAAAATCTTAGTGTCATAGACCCGACAACAAATAAAGTGGTTAATACGATTTCCCTTGGTGGTAAGCCCGAAACTGCTGTAAGTGATATGGAAGGGCACCTTTATATAAACATTGAGGATAAAAATGAAATTGCTGTATTAAACGTGAACACAGGCAAAGTGGAAGCACACTGGCCACTGAAAAAAGGCACCGGACCTTCCGGTTTGGCAATTGATTTAAGCACAAAAAGATTATTTGCAGGTTGCGACAACAAATTGCTTGTTGTTGTTAATGCCAGAGATGGTAAAATTGTTGCCGATGTGCCAATAGGCGAGGGCTGCGATGGGGTAGCATTTGATCCAATGTTGAGGAACGTGTACTCTGCAAATGGCGAAGGTACCCTCACCGTTATTCACGAAGATGACGCAATGACTTTTAAGGTGACACAAAACGTTGTAACCGCTAAAAGTGCCAGAACACTTGTTATAAACGAACGCAACCACCACATTTACCTGCCTGCTGCGGATGTAAGCAGCGCTCCGTCAGCAAAACCGCAGGGCCATCACCCCGATTTGGTGCCCGGAACGTTTAAAGTGCTGGATGTAGCGGCACAATAAAGAAGTAACGTAAAAAAGGCTGCCGGGTGCAAGTAGTGTACCCTGCAGCCCATTCTTTTTTTACGGATTACTAAGCAGTAACGCCGCCCCTTTAAGTGAAATAAAATTACTTAATGGTGTAAAGTTGTCGGTACTAAGTGTCCATTTTCCCTCAACCTCAATGAATCCAAGGTTTTCATAATGGTTTTTTACAATTCCGTTTTTCTTAGTCGGCAGGTATTCGGCTACTATTTTCTTAAAACCTTTCTTTTTAGCGAGTTCAACGATTGTATTCAAAGTGAAGCTTTCCATGCCTCTTTTTAATACCCGGCAGCTCATGATCCAGGAGTCAATGAAAATCGTGTCGTTGTCTGTTTTCTGTAGTATAATTATCCCTATAAGTCCATGGTTTCCAAATCTGTCTTCCAAAGTAAGCGACATAGTGAAATAACGATCATCTTTACAAAGTGCCTTCAGGTCTTCCTCGGTGTAGCGGACGGTTCTCAGGTTAAATTGGTTAGACCGCTGTGTAAGTTGCGCAACTCTGGGTATTGTAAATTCATCAAACGCCTTTACCTCTGAAAGCATGTTCAGGCTTTGCAGGAAATCATGTTCATTATCGAAGCTTTGCAATAAAATGTTCCGTTGGGCTTCTTCCTGGTATTGCTTGGTGCGGGTTTCATCTTCTTCGGTATAAGATGCCGTCTCAAACAGATTTAATTTCCTTAAATAATTCAGGTATTCGGCCGGGTCTTCCGGTAGGTCTGGTACTGTTATGTCAGGTATACCGGCTTTTACCATTTCTCTTTCGAACGGGTTGTCGTCCACAAATACCATGGAGTCAAATCCAATGTTGAGAACAGATTGTATATAACGAATGTTCTCAACCTTCGTTTCCCAATTGGCAACGAATACGGCAATATCATCCATCCGAAGTACCATATCCGGGTGGCTAAGAAAGGGCTCTTTGGCAATTTCTTCGGTGTTTTTACTGCATATAGCAAGTATGATGCCTCTTTGTTTTAACTGCTTAGCCCAGTTTTGGAAATCGGTGAACACCTTGCCTATCCCCAAGTAGCCTACCTGAATTCCTTCCACACCATCATCGCCTATTATGCCGCCCCAGGTAGTATTGTCCAAATCGAGGATTAAGCACTTTCTGAAAGTGCCGGTTATAGATTGGATAATCTGGGTGACGTGCATTGCAATGTAAGGCAGGAAATCTATGCTATAAACCATGTCTGCGTTTACATACATTTTGGGGTCAAATATGAACTGGTGCCCAAGGTCTGACTGTAAAGCAGCTAAATCGCAAACAAACAAATCTTTCGCATCCTGACTCAGATCCATGAGGTTCAGGTTGGTTTTCC
>CAILMA010000570.1 GCA_903835145.1 uncultured Bacteroidota bacterium | reverse complement strand
TGGCTTCTGGTCAGATGGCTTTTGCTTTTTCTGTTCTTCGAGTTCTTCCTCTTTTTCCTGAGCACGGTCGTAAGCACGTATAATTTGCTTTACCAGCCTGTGGCGCACCACATCAGCTTCATCCAGCTGAATAAAAGCAATACCTTCTATATTTCTCAATATTTTTGAAGCTTTTATTAGTCCCGATTTTTGGTTTTTGGGTAAGTCAATCTGTGTGAGGTCACCGGTGATAACTGCCTTGGCCGACGGTCCAATACGTGTAAGGAACATCTTTATTTGAAGGTCGGTAGTATTCTGAGCCTCGTCGAGAATGATGAATGAATTATCGAGCGTACGGCCGCGCATATATGCAAGGGGAGCAATCTCAATTATTCTGTTGGTCATATAATAGTTAAGCTTATCGCTGGGTATCATATCATCAAGCGCATCATATAGCGGGCGCAAGTAAGGGTCAATCTTTTCTTTCAGATCTCCGGGCAAGAAACCAAGATTCTCACCTGCCTCCACAGCCGGGCGGGTAAGGATAATTTTCCTCACTGCCTTATTTTTCAGTGCGCGAACCGCAAGTGCCACTGCGGTATATGTTTTACCAGTACCTGCCGGGCCTATGGCAAATAGGATGTCATTTTTTTCGGAGGCAGCAGCCATCAATTTCTGGTTGGCCGTTTTTGCTCGTACAACCTTGCCGTTAGGCCCAAACACGAGGATATCGTTGTTAGCGGCGTCTTCAGCAGGGGCTTCGCCATCGTCATCCCCCAGAATTTTTGAGAAATAATTTTCAGAAAGATGCCCGTTTCGCTCGAGGAATTGTATCACCTGCCCTATTTTAGCCTGAGCTACAGCAACCTCTTCCGGCTGACCAGATAGCTTTATCTGTGTACCCCTGCCCAGCAACTTAAGCATAGGAAATTTCCGCTTCAATATTTCAAACTTACTGTTGTTGACCCCAAAAAATTCAATAGGATTAACGGTCTCGAGGTTAATGATGGCTTCTGTCAAGTTGAGTATGTTTTATAGTTAAGTGAAGGCATTAAAGCGTTATAGAACTAAGTACTATGTTTAAAAGTTGCCGTATTCCATTTGCGTATTTCTTAACACGCGCGCAAAATAACGCCACATACAAAACAAAGAGCACCGTTTATCACAACTTTAGTCTGCTATGTGAATATACGAACGGGCAAGCGTAAATATTATTACGGTAATGTTAAGGTTTAGATTCTATACTCGTTGGCTTTGAACTCTTCGAGTTTTTGAGCGACAGCAGTGTCAGACAGCGCGAAAATACGGGCGCATAAAACAGCTGCATTGCGGGCACCAGCTTTACCAACAGCTAACGTGCCAACGGGAAGCCCTGCTGGCATCTGAACGATGCTATAAAGTGCGTCTATACCGCCCGGTAGGCCACCATCCAGCGGAACACCCAATACAGGAAGAGAAGTATAAGCCGAACACACGCCAGGAAGTGCGGCGGCCATGCCAGCTGCGGCCACAATTGCACCATAACCGTTAGCTTGAGCATTCACCATAAGGTCTCTGACCTTGTCGGGATTGCGGTGCGCCGAAGCGACAACCATTTCATTTTCTATATTGAACCAACTCAGCCACTTGCTGCATTCTGCCATTACGCTCTCATCTGTTTTGGAGCCCATTATTATCATTACTTTCATAGTACTATTAGTGTATTTGTAGTGAAATTAGGAACAAAAGTCTGTGTGGGTATATTGACTTTTCCACCGAATCTGTATAACTTTTTTGAAGTAAATTGTTTTATATTCATAAAATTAGATACGCGTTCAGATTTGAACCAGTTTCAGCCAGTCGTCTATTGAAATATCCAACTGCCGAGTCTGACTGAAATGAATAGAAGCGACCGGACAAAACGACAGTCACGAATCAATAAAATTCAACTTGACCTAAAAAAGCCACACGCTAAAGTGTGGCCCGATTATCGTTTAAAAGAATGTGTACTATGCGTTACCGTATAAGGGTAACAGTACCTTTATAATATTGATTGGACCCATCAGAATGAGCCGTGATGACCATATAGTTATACACACCTATATCCTGAGGAACACCTTCGAAAGTTCCATCCCAACCTTTGGAGAAATCACTCGTCTGGAAAACCAACTGGCCCCAACGGTTGAAGATTCTAAAATCAACAAGTCGGTCGAAACGGAGGTGCGAAATTTTAAATACATCGTTGTTGCCATCACCATTTGGCGTGAAAGCTGATGATATGAAATCAGAGTCCACGAAATTCACTTTCACATAAACAGATGCGGAATCAAGACAACCGTCTTCGTTGTAAGAATAAACTTCATACGTTGTGGAAACTGTAGGCGTAGCAATAGGGTTGTTGATGTTAGGATTTGTGAGTGAACCATCATTCGGCGTCCAGTAATAGCGGGTACCGCCATTGGAATTTAGTTGCACACTACTTCCATAGTTGATCACCTGACTATCGGAAACACCGGTAAGCACAAAAGGAGGATTAGGATCCGGCGTCAATAAAAGTGTCTCAATAGTAGAATCAGAGAAACAAGTTGAGTTATATCCTATGAGTTTTATGAAATAGTTCGTGTCAACATGTGCCGATGGGTAATAGTGCACTGGATTGGCAACGGTATCTTCAAAAATAGCTCCATCACCGAAATCCCATAGATAAGCAGCGCAAAACTGGGAAGTATTTACAAACGTAACCGTATCTCTCGTACAGCCATATTTTATGGAGAAATTGAAACCAGTGATCGCATCTTCAAGTACAATTACTTCAATAGAATCGCGCGGACTCTCGCAGCCATTAACCGTTTGGGACAGGTAAAATTCGGTTGTGGAAACAGTGGTTGTTGGTGGAGTTGGAGCCGTAGTGCTACCAATTCCGCCTGTCGCATTTATGTACCACAGGAGGTTTACACCACCAGCTGTGAGCGGAATTGCGATTGCGTTTTTACAATAGGTGACAGGGGTAGTAACGTTTGGAGCAGGAGGTATTGGGTTCACCGTAACTGTGGCAGTGGTTGAGTTTACACACCCAAAAGCGTCAACACCAGTAATTGTATATGTAATAGTGGACGTTGGATTAGCCGTGACGGTTGCCCCAACGCCAGAACTCAGGCCTATTGTTGGACTCCAGGAATAGGTACTGGCACCGGTTGCGGTAAGGTTAGTATTAAATCCATAACAAATTGTTTCCGGCGATACAACTACTGTTGGTAGCGGGTGAACGGTTACTGTAACGGACCCTGTATTTAAACATCCATTAGAACCAGTACCAGTTACAATGTAGGTAATAGTTGTAGCAGGTGTTGCAATAACTGTTGCTCCCGCTGTAGAACTCAGCGCGGTTGCCGGGCTCCAGCTGTAACTTACTGCGCCCCCAGCTGTTAGGGACACATCATTGCCAACACAGTATGCCGGCGCCGGAGGTGTAACTGAAATTGTTGGAAGAGGCAGAACAGTGATAGCTGCGGTGGTAACGGCCGTGCCGCAAGCATTGGTGTAAGAAAAACTAATGGTAGCAGAGCCTGCTGAAACTCCTGTGACTACCCCACCCGCAACCGTAGCGACTCCGGTAGCACTGCTGCTCCACGTGCCGCCGCTAACCGAATCAAACAGCGTAATTGTTGCGCCAATGCATACACTTGTTGCCCCGGTAATGGTGCCGGCATATGGAGTTGCAACAATCGTAACGACGTGGGTTGCTGTAGCTGTACCACAAGAGTTTGTCACAGTGTAAACCACAGTGTCAATACCAGCTGAACTGGCTGTGACCGTGCCTGTAGCGGATATTGAAGCATGTGTATTAGTTACACTCCAGGTGCCTGTTGATACGGACTCTGTCATTGTTGCGGTATTGCCGACACAAATGGATGTAGCGCCAGATATAGCACCCGCATCAGGCAGCGGATTAACGGTAATTGTAGTTGATGTAAGGCAACCAGTTGGTAATGTGTAAGTTATAACATCAGTGCCGGCTGAAACGCCGCCTAAAACACCAGAGGCTCCGGCAATGGTTGCTATACCGGCGGAAGTGCTCGTCCAGGTGCCGCCAGATGACGATTCTGTGAGCGTTATAGTTGATGCTACACAGACTGTTGAAGGACCGCCAATGGATGCTGGCAATGGATTTACAGTAATTGTTGCTGTAATATAACAACCGGTAGCGAGTGTGTAAGTCATTGTTGCAGTGCCAGAAGCGACGCCCGTAACAACGCCAGTGGCGTCGATGGTAGCTTTGGCGGTATTGCTGCTGCTCCATGTGCCACCACCTGTTGATTCCGTAATAGTAATTGTAGCACCTACGCAAACAGAAGTTGGCCCCCCGATTGCAGCAGGCAGCGGGTTAACGGTTACAGCATAAGTGACATAACAACCGCCTCTAAGTGTGTAGGTAATAGTAACCGCACCGCCAGAAACGCCAGAAACCACACCGGTAGTACCAGTGACAGTAGCTATGGCTGTGCTGCTGCTTGTCCAGGTACCACCCGAAACCGAATCTGTGAGTGTAATTGTATTTCCAACACAAAGTGCAGTTGGCCCGCCTATTGCTGTCGGCATTGGATTTACAACGATACTTGTGGTGACATAACAGCCTGTAGGTAAAGTGTAACTAATAGTGACAGTGCCCGCAGAAATGCCGGAAAGTACGCCCGACGCATCGATTGTTGCAATTGATGTATCACTGCTCGACCATGTACCTCCGGTAGATGATTCTGACTGGATAATTTGCGAGCCCGCACAAACAGTGGACGGACCTGTAATAGCTCCAGGCAGTGGATTAACGGTAAATGTAGTGGTGGCGTAGCAACCAGTTGGTAGCGTATATGAAATTACTGACGTGCCGCCCGCAACTCCCCCTGCAATTCCTGTGGCGGCCCCAATGGTAGCTACTGAGGTTGTTGTACTCCTCCAACTGCCGCCGGTAGTTGAATCGGCCAATGTTGATGTATTGCCAACACAAACTGTTGTTATGCCAGTAATTGCAGCCGGTAATGGATTTACAATAACCGTTACTGTGTCCGTGTTTACGCAACCCGCAGCGCTCGTACCCGTGACAGTATATATAGTTGTAGAAGAAGGAGTTGCCACCGGGCTGGTGCAAGACGTGCAGGATAAAGTACCGCCAGCAGCCCAAACATAACCGCTGCCCCCGGCCGCAGTAAGTGTTGTACTATTGCCTATACATATGGAAACCGTAGGGCCTGCATCTATAGGCGGCAATGGATTAATAACTATTGTATAGGTAACCGTTTTCGTACCATAGAGCGGGCAAGAATTATCTTTGTATGTAACAATAAAATTATAGGTCCCCGGGGTCACTCCAGTAGTCGTCCAGTTGAAAGTACATGTTGGGTGATTGGTGCTGTCATTTACAGTTGTAAATGTAGAACCGGTTGGCAAGCTTGATGCAATGACATAAATCTTATTTGAAGTGTCCGCTTCCGTAGGTGTAAGTGTTATTGAAAAAGCACCCGCATCAGCGCAAATATTATAATGTAGACTATCGACCAGAGTTCCCGTTGACACCCCGGTAAAACCTCCTGATGGCGGAGTGCCGCTACAAGTGAGCACAAGGAACGTCATCTCCCTTTGGCTGGTGCCAATGAAAGTGTCGTTACGATACTCTTCTACGTTGTAAACGACGAGCCCCCTTTGGGTGACGTTCGGTGTAAAATTTATTTGTCCGTTTGCGTTGCTGAAAGAGAACGTACCGGCACTTACGCTAAGAGGAGCTGTAGCTGAATGCCCTCCTACATACGTAACGTTAGAACCCGGAGTGGTACAATTACTCGTTCCTGACCGGCCCGTTACTAATGCAAAAGAGAGGCTGTCGCTGTCCGGGTCAACTGCTCCAGGATTATAACTATCCGGCTCGTTAAGGCAAAAAAACGGAGTTGGAACAATGGTAAGCGCCGGACTCGAGTTATTGTGGTAAGTATTGTCCAACGTGTCAACCAATTCGATACTGGTGCCACCGGCGATATTTGTAATTGCCGCAGCCCTACCCGCTCCCGAACTACTTCCCATTGATCCGGTAAACAGGAACCTCCAATAATGGGACGTGCTTGGAACCGTATATGTGCCCGTATATACAAATTTCTTGATGCCGGGGATCGAATATGATGTGCTGGTGCACTGAGTAAGGTTAGTGTCAGATGGGCAAACCGGTGTTATCTCTTTGCCAGAGTATGGTGTTCCGGGAGTATCTATTATTAACGATATACTTGTTACATAGGTGCCACCATTATAAATACAAATAAGTGGTTGGGCATTGGGCAATGTAGCAAATGAAGTGGCACTTGATGGGCCGCAATCGCCGTAGGCCACAAATGTGATTTTATATGTATTGCCTGTTACATGAGTATAAAACAAATCGGCGCCAACAATATGGGACGCATATGAGTTAATACCAAACAGTATAATAAGTATGGTGATTAAGGTCCTGAGAAAAGTTATCTTTGATAGGTTATATGTTTTTTCCATACAAAATTTAATAAGACATTAAAAAATAATCAGTTAAATCTACCCGAAAAACTAACACTTAGTTAATTTTTCATACGTAACGAGCGAAAAATAGTATCTAAATTTCGTCAGAGGTAAATTTAAAGAAAAGTTAGCAGTATCAACTTATTTCTGAAAAAAATATTTTTGAAATGTTAAGACCTAAAGAATAAATGAAAGATTAATTACGGCATCAAAAATATGTGGTTCTTACCCATGCATAATTGAAGAATCAACAAATGAATACAGCTCTATGTGAGAAAAAGAGATAGTGGCACAAGAATTATCTGCTTTAAGGGCTTAAAAGAAATAACTCCCGGACGTTCACCGGGAGCTACTGATATATATTAAAGCATCGCAATTTGCAAACACAATGATTACGGTTATTCTGATGTTAGTTTTAACCTATGAAAAGAAGGGCTGTCCGTAATCTCTCACAATCGGGACAGCCCCTCTGTTCTTCCTCTCTCTTTTTTTGTTGGTTCGTTTGCCGGGGGGTAGATTGATGTTCAATCGTTGTTACCCGTCAATTATTCTTTTA
>CAILMA010000569.1 GCA_903835145.1 uncultured Bacteroidota bacterium | reverse complement strand
GTATAACCAGCAAGCAAGGTGATGGCGGCCAGCACAATAATGGATTGCCAGCCCCAGAAATGCAACTTGCTCAGCTTGTCGCTGAACATACGAGCTTTTGTTAACCGCTGAAGTGAATAATATACCCCCATGAAAATGCCATTGCCCACGAAAGCGAAGATGATGGCGTTGGTATGTACCGGTCTCACCCTGCCAAATGTGGTTGCTGCCATGCCCATATTGAGCACTGGAAAAACTAACTGGAATGCGGCAAGGATACCCGCAAGCATTCCTACAATGCCCCAGAACATAGTGGCATAAGCAAACATTTTTACGATTTTGTTGTCGTAAAAGAACTTTTCATTTTGGACTGAAGCAGTTCCGCTGGTGTCATGAAAGGATGTACTCATATTCGTATTTTACTTTTAATTATCAATTACTTAGTTTGCTCAATAATTTCGTCTTCATGTAATATTCTCATTGCAGCCCCTTGCTGGTCTTCGTACTGGTTGTTTTTTACGCACCAGATAAACCCTGCGAGAAAGAGCCCAGCTATGCATATACTTATTATTACAAGAATGAATAATGTGCTCATGAACTGTTGGTGATTTGACGCCACAAAACTATTGTGGATAACAGGGGGAGCATATGACAATGCTCACGCTAAAAAGTGATCTTTATCATGTTTTAGTCGGCCGACCTGAGAGATAGGCCTGTTTTTAGGGCAACCAGGCTACTTACGCCGCTGGTTATCAATACGATACTCAGGGTAGAGCACGGCATAAGTATGGCTGCAACCATGGGTTGCATATGCCCTGTCATAGCAAAGTATAGCCCTACTATGTTATATAATATAGAGACGCCAAAGCTGAGCGCTATAATATAACGGGAACTTTTTGCCAGCCGGAGCACTGATGGCAGCAACGAAAATTTCTTTGCGTCTAATATTGCGTCGCAGGACGGAGTGAAATTATTAATGTCATCGGCAAGTGTAATGCCTACGTTGCTTTGTTGCAAAGCACCTGCATCGTTAAGCCCGTCGCCTATCATCATCACTTGCTCGCCCTTTTGCTGCAATGCTTCTATATATTGCAGCTTGTCTATAGGCTTTTGCTCAAAAAGCAGCTCACTTTTACTGCCAAACAAGTCAGAAAGTACGTGTTTCTGACGGTCGTTATCGCCTGACAGTATGGAAAGATTATGATTGTGTCGGAGGGCCGTAATGATCTGCGGAATGGCATCCCTTAAAACAGGCAGGAAGTAAAAACTGGTAGTCTTGCCATTTATATTCACATATACATTGGCTTTCTCACCTGGCGTTGCTGTTGTAACACCGGTAAAGTCAGCTGAGCCTACTTTTACACTATCTTTTTCTGTTTGCGCCTCCAGTCCGTGACCTGGTGTTTCTGTCCAGCTGGTCAGCGGGAGTTGTTGCCTCTTGCCCAGCCACGATGCGAGTGCCTTACTATAAGGGTGCTTGCTTGCCTGCACCACAGAATACAAAAGGTCTTTTTCATTTTCAGTAAGCTGGTGGCCGCTGCTCACAAAGCGATTTTCGCTACCCTGTGTTATGGTGCCGGTCTTATCAAACACCACCCTGTTTATTTTGCCAAGTTGTTCTATTACTGTAGTATCTCTTAAAAAGAGTCCGTTCAGGCTAAATATGCGCAGCAGATTGCCGTTGGTGAAGGTGGCAGAGAGCAAAAGGGCGCAGGGGCAAGCCACAATAAGCATGGCGGTAACACTGTTGATGATTTTTCCAGGCTCAGCAAAGCCCCAGTAGATGGCGGTAGCTGCCGCCAGACTGAGCAATACCCACGTGAAATACTTACTGAGCAGGTGAATGTAGCTGTGGCTGTCGTTGCTTTCCTGCTTGTTTTTAGTGAATGAATAGTGGTTCCACAGTGAAGTGAGGTAACTACCTGCTACTGGTTTTATGATTTGTATGGTAAGCTGTGAGCCTACCTGCTTGCCACCCGCGTATACCATTTCGTTCTGGTTTACGGTTACAGGTTCACTTTCACCGGTTACAAAGCTGTAATCGATAAAGGCTTTTCCATTTACTACTATTGCATCGGCAGGTATTATTTCGTCGTTGTGCAGCTGCACAACATCTTTTTCCACGAGGTCGCTGAGCATTTTTGTTTCAATGCCATGGGAGGTTACCACGCTTACAGCAATGGGGAAGTAGCTTTTGTAATCGCGGTTGAAGGAGATAGACCTGTAGGTACGCTCCTGCACCACGCGGCCTACCAGCATAAAGAATACTATGCCGCTCATGCTGTCAAGATATCCTGAACCCGTGTTGCTGAGTATCTCAAACACGCTGCGGGCAAATGTGATTATGATAGCGAGGGCAATGGGCGCATCGATGTTCAGCGTCTTTTGCTGTAACCCCTTCCAGGCTGTATTGAAAAATTCCGACGCGCTGTAGAAGAATACGGGTAGTGCAAGCAACAGGTTCAGATACCGGAACAGGTGCACATACTGCTGCTCTATTCCTGCTTTTAGCGACAGGTATTCAGGGAAGCTCATCATCATGATATTGCCGAAGCAAAACCCTGCGATGCCGAGCTTGTATATCTTTTGTTTGTTGAAAGATTTAGCCGATTTTTTGTCGGTTTCATTAAGACTTATGTAGGGCTCATAACCAATAGTAGTGAGCAGCTCCACAATCTTGCGCAGCGATATTTTGGTCTTCAGGAAGTGGATGGTTACTTCCTTTGTTGTAAAGTTGAGCCTGCTTTCGGTAATGTTTTCATTTACCTTCTGCAAGTGCTCCAGTAGCCACATACAAGAGCTGCAGTGCACACCCGGCAGGTACAGGGTAACGATGGTATGGTCGCCGTTGGTGAATTTATATAATTGCTTTGCTATTTCTTCATTGTCCAGGTAAGCATATTTATCGTTCCTTACTGGCTTTATCTGGGTAAGGCCCGGGTGCGTCTGTATTTTATAATAGTCGCAGAGGCCATTGTCGTTCAGAATTTCGTACACCAGTTTACAGCCTTCGCAACAGAATATTTTTTCTTCTATTGCTATTGCATTGCTTATGCATGGCGTTCCGCAATGAAAACACAAACCCGAAGGTTTATTTTCTTTTTCTATTGCAGGTGCCTTTCTTTCTTTAACTGCGGGCATGGATATTTTTTTGTGCTTCGGCTACCTTGGGTAGTAAATTTGTTTCTTCGAAAAAGTAGAGTTCAGTGAGGCTGTTTTCGAGTAGCGCCATCTGATTTCGTAAGATCCTGTAGGCATCCGGATAGATGGTGTCAGAGTATAAGGGCAGGGCTACCATCTGTATGCTGTTAATAATGTCTTTAAGCCTTATGAGCGAGTGTTTCAGCTCGCCAAGGTGCATTTCATGTTGCAGGCTGCAGGCACCGGTGCCATTGCAGTTCCTGCAATCGTGGTCTTTTTCTTCCTTTTCAAAAAGGGAGCGGAGATAAGGCAGAAAGCTTTCTTTTTTTGATTTGATGTGGGTTTGAATCTGATCTATAAGTCGGTTGCACATGGTTACGTATTGCGATGTGGCTTGCCTTACCTCAAGCTCATGGAGCCGTGCGGCTTGTTTTTTAGCCTGCTCACTCAGTACCAGCACTGTGTTGTAATGCGTGTTTTCAAGCAGCTCAACCAGTTGCTGCAGTCCGTCGTTATCGTAGGGATTGATTGTATTCATAGTCATTGCTTGCAGGGCAAAAGTATTTTCTAAGCGTTCCCAAATAGCTGATATAAAACGGCGAAAAAGATGATCTTGGTCATCATGGGCGGGCCCTGCATGGGGATCTACTCAGGGCAAGTACCTCATAACGAATTGTAAATTTTGACCAATTGCCCCTATGACCAACGTCACTAAAACCGGTGACGGCGATCACTTTGGGTTTTATATTCCGAACCTAAATTTGCTTAAAACCACAACTATGAAAAAGATACTTATTGCATTCGACGGAAGTCATTTTTCCGAAGGTGCATTCAATTTTGTAAAAACGTTGAATGAAGAGGCCCCCGGTTTCGACTACTGGAAAACAGCAAATCATTATTAGTTACAGGGGCCTCGGGCAGGAATACACGCTCAAAACTCATTAAGAAAAGCTTTATTGCTGAAACTATTAAATACCAAAGGATACCGATTTTTATTGCGCACAGGTAGGGCATCGGCGGCTTAGACTGCCATTAAACATTTACCGGTGGGCAGAGTCTAAATACCCGTAAGGATTGTTTGTCTATCAATGTACAATACCCTGATTATGTGTTAGTTGACGTTGAAAGTGATTACCATAGGCGCCCTATTGAAGCGTTGAATTATTCCTGCGGGACTTCGTGCCTCCAGCAGTGTTTGTAGAACAAAACCAATTATGGGTATCTCTAAAAACTCTCTATTTTATCTGAGTGTTTATCTGAGTTGCTTTTTTATTGAGCGTTTGCCGTCGTAATATATTTTTTATTTTTCAAG
>CAILMA010000568.1 GCA_903835145.1 uncultured Bacteroidota bacterium | reverse complement strand
GCTCGCCTTCTTGCCATACATTAATATCCCTATCCTGTAAATGCGGGCAGCGACCCAGGTAGTAAACAGGAAGCCAATTATCATCAGCACCATCGAAAGCGCTATTTGCCATGCAGGTACACCAAATGGAATGCGCGCCATCATGGCAATAGGAGATGTAAATGGTATGAGGGACAACCAAACCGAAAGTGCACTGTCAGGGTTATTGACGATTACAGTCTGCGAAACATAAAGGGTAAACAGCAGTGGCAGTGTAACCGGTATCATAAACTGCTGTGTTTCAGTTTCATTGTCAACTGCCGAACCTACCGCAGCAAACAATGCGCTATAAAGCAGGTAGCCAAACAGGAAGTAAAACAGAAAGCACCCGATGATCTCAAAAGCCGGCAGGCTTTGCAGCGAATGCATAAACCATTCCATAGTGTTTTCTGACTGCCCCCCGGTTGCAGCAACATTCCCGGTTTGCGTTGTTACCTGCTGCATCTGAGCCTGCCTCGCACTGTCCTTTGCTGCCGAACCCATTAACGCAGGTAGCGCAAACGTGGTAAGCAATACGGAAAGCGTTATCCAGATTACAAATTGGGTGAGTCCCACCATGCCTACACCTATTATCTTACCCAGCATCAGCTGAAATGGCTTTACAGAGGAAATGATCACTTCTATAATTCTGCTCACTTTTTCTTCTATCACGCCACGCATCACCTGTGCTCCGTATAAAAACAGCGCAAGGTAAATAAGCATAGCACACACCAGACCCACGCCCTGCGCTATACCAATATGGGTATCTTTTTCGCCTTTTTCAGTAAGTTCTTTCGTTTCAACCTTTACCGGTTTCTGTGCATTTGCAAGTACGGCGGAGTCAATATGCGCCTCCGCCAGCCTGCGCGTGCGCACTATGGTATTAAGGTCGTCTTCTACCGTCCCTGTATTCATTGCGCCGGGTGTTTTTTCACCGTAAAGCTGAACATTGGTAATAGATGCAGGCACATACAGCAGGTAATCATACCCTTTTTTCAGGAAAGTGCTCTTGGCTTCAGCATAATTTGTGGCGAATGTATATTCTATGTTCTTGCTCGGTTTTAGTTTACCCGAAAACCATCCGCTTTCATCCACCACTTCCACTTTTTTCTTATCGCCTTGGTTTATAGCAAGATATATGATAAGTGCAGACATACCCATAATCAATACAGGTACAAGAAAGGTAACCACAAGGAAAGCTTTTTTCTTAACCCTTGAAATGTATTCCCTTTGTATGATGAGGAGGATCTTATTCATGATATATAATTTTATTGTTTTCGGCCTGCGTTGGATTTGATCAAATGGAATTAGTTGTCGGTTGCTTTTTTACCTACAGTTTCAATAAATATTTCATTCATAGAAGGTATCACTTCCTCCAACCGGGTAATATTTACCCTTGGTAGCATGTAAGTCAGCACGTCATTGGCTTTTGCTCCGTTGTTGATCTTCAGTTTTATCTTTTGCCCCTCTTCAGTGGCTGTTTCTGATACAGCAGTAAAAGGAGCATTGCCGGCTATTTCCACCCTTGGGCCATCATATTCCAGTTGGTAGGTGCCACTGCGGTAGCGGTTTCTTATCTCCTTCACTTTACCATCAAGTATTTTGTGCGATAGGTTGAGCAGTGCTATAGAATCACACAGTTCTTCCACACTTTCCATACGGTGGGTGGAAAAAATGATAGTTGCCCCATTCTTATTGAGTTCCAGTATTTCGTTCTTTATTATTTCCGCATTCACCGGGTCGAAGCCGGAAAAAGGCTCATCGAGTATAATGAGTTCTGGGTTATGCAGTACTGTAGCCACAAACTGGGCTTTCTGTTGCATCCCTTTCGATAGTTCTTCAATCTTTTTGTTCCACCAGCTTTCTATCTGTAGCTTTTTAAACCACTTTATGGCGCGTTTTCGGGCTTCATCCCTGCTCAGTCCTTTAAGCTGGGCCAGATACACGATTTGCTCACCTATCTCCATTTTCTTGTACAGGCCGCGCTCCTCCGGTAAGTATCCTATTTTATCAATGTGCAATTGGTTGAGTTTCGCACCATCAAAAAGTATTTCACCCGAGTCAGGTCCCGTAATCTGGTTGATAATGCGGATGAGCGACGTTTTGCCGGCACCATTCGGGCCGAGCAGCCCAAAAACCTTGCCTTTCTCTATTTCGATGCTCACATCTGAAAGGGCTTTATGGCCCGCATATTGCTTTACGATGTTGCGGATGCTGATCATACTTGTTGAATTGTTGGTGAAAGATAGCAACAAAGCGGAAATATAACCGCCTTTTAACCAAAATATATCACACAACACAAAAAGCCTCACGGTTTCCCGCAAGGCTTTCTGACTATTTTTCTGACTATAAACTAAGTACTTTCGACTGTCGACTGAAGTCCCCATAGGGACTTTCTACTAAGTACTAACGACTTTCTACTAAG
>CAILMA010000567.1 GCA_903835145.1 uncultured Bacteroidota bacterium | reverse complement strand
TGCAAAAAATCGAACCGGCCCAGACTTACTTTCCATTGGCGGTCTTCAAAATTCTCGAGGAGCAACTTATAAAACACCATCTGCCGCCAGTAGTCGCCGCCGGTTTCATTTTTTTCGTTCGGCGGTGAAGTGAGCGGTGTGGCAGATTTGTCCGGATCGCCGGTTTTGTAGTCTATCACCTTGCAGGTGTCGCCTTCAAGTTCTATCTTATCTATTTTGGCGGTTACGGGCACACCATCAAATATGTATCTCGGCACCTTGTATTCGATCTCAACGTCTTTGTGCAGGGTATTTATATAGTGGTCGTAGTACTCTGATAATATGGTAATTCCCTGCTCAGTGCGTCGGTCAAACTGCACGTCGGTAAAGCAAGCAGCCTCCTGACTTAGCGCATACTTGAAAATAGACACCAATTCTTCTTTTGCCGGAAACTCTCCTTGCTTTTTCATTTCAACGAAGAAGCGCTCGAGTGCATAGTGCACTGCGCTACCGAAAGCAAGCGCATCGTTTTTCTGAAACGGCACCCGCAGTATAAGCTCATAGTAAAAGGACAGGCGGCACTTCAGGAATTTGGATAGGGCGGTATAGCTCATCGTAAACTGCTGCAGCACTCGTTCTATCCATTGTGCATTGGCCATTTTTATAATCACCTGTTGCACGGGTTCCATGGCCCATTTCAGGTGCTCTTCCATGGTACCGGAGGCCAGCGTTTGTTTTTGGCGCTCATCGGGCGGGCATATTTCATCTATAAATACAGATGCCTCAAGGCCCTTCATTGCATTATCGTTTAGCGAGTAGGAAATGTAAAGATGCTTTTTTGCGCGGGTAAGTGCTACATAGAACAAACGGCGGGCTACTTCAATTTTATAGGTCTTTTGGGTGTCATCTTCCGTTGCCGTAACGGTATCAGGCATTTTATATACCTGGTTGTTTTCACTCTTTTTCTCCCAGAAGTTCTTGGTGCAGCCAATGAGGAACACATACTCAAATTCGTTGCCCTTGGCGCTATGGGCGGTGTAAAAGTGCACACCGTTTTCATTTTGTATCACACGCTGCACCGGCACAGTTATGCCCTCATCATACATACGTTCCACTACCTGCAGGAACTGAGCTGACCTCATTCTTGGGGTTCGGCTGCAGGTTTCTTTTACAAATTCAAAAAACGAGCGGAGCACCTGCATGTGCCAGAGGTGGTCGGTTTCCTGCAGCAGGCTGGCTACTATGCCGCTTTCGTACACTATTTTTTCCACCAGCAGCGGCAGTGAATGGGACACCTGTTGTTGCTCCCAGTTTTCGAGGCAGTTGCTTAGCCTCCGGATGGCAGGAGCAGTCATCAGGTCCATGGTTTCAAGTGCCAGGTGGTTGCCAATAATCATGCGCCACTTCAGTGGGTTTATTCCCTTTTTATTGGCCTGCATGTACAGTGCTATCTGGGCAATATCAGTTGGTGCTATGCCAAAATACGGAGCGTGCATGAGCTCAAACAGTAGCTCCTCGCCGCTGAAAGTCTTTCTTTTTTCGAGATTCAGGTACTTGAGTATGTTGAGTATCTGCTCCACGAGCGGCAGCTCCAGCGCGTTTACGGCTTTCTTTACGTTGTAAGGTATGCCCCGGCGTTCCAGCAGGGCTATAATGTTGTTGGCCTGCTTGTGCTGGGCATAGAGCACCGCCACTTCGCTCAGCGCAATTCCTTTGTTCTTAAGTGCTTCAATCTGCAATACAATATCGGCTTCTTCTTGAATGATTGCATTGTAGACATTCACCACCGGCTGCACGGTCGTTTTTTCTTCTTTGAATCGTGGCGAAGCTGAGATGATGTTCTTATCGAGTTTCAGTTCTTTTAGCTGATTTACCAGTCTTTGTTCGTTGTTTTTGATGGTCGCCATAGCCCGGTCTATGATCTCCTGGCTACTGCGGTAGTTGTGCGGTAATACTATGATTTTTATGGTATCCTTGTAGCGGCTGTAGTAATCAGTTATGTTTTTTATCCGGGCACCCTGAAACTCGTATATGCTTTGGTCGTCATCGCCTACTACAAATATGTTCGGGTCTTCCCAGTAAGAAGTAAGTGTATTTATGAGCTCATTCTGAGCACCGTTGGTATCCTGAAATTCATCGACCAATATATACTGGTAGCGCTCCTGGTAGCTTTGCAGCATCCACGGAAACTCCCTGAATGCCTGCAACACCCACAGTATCATATCGCTGAAGTCGTACCTGCCGGCATCTTTCATCAGCTGCTCATACTTGTCGAAGAGGCTGGCGGCTGCCCTCGTGGTTTCCATCCGTTTTACTTCCTCATCTATTAGTGCCTGCTTGGGGTCGCCTGCATTAAACTCTTTATATTTTCTTTTGTACACAAAGCCGTCACGCTCCGGCAGGCTGGCAATATATTCATCGATTGAATTTGATATGCTGTCTGCCGAAAGGTATTCCCGCTTCATTATTTCAAAAAGCTTGTTCAGCTTGGGTGCATCAAAGTAAATGTTGCCGCTCAGCTTACGCAGGGGGTGCCCCTGAGGCAGGTCTTCCAGAAGTTTATAGAGCAGGTCGGTGCGCTCGAGGTCGGTTATGGGTTGCAATGTGCGCATACTAAAGTATTCGCTGTTGCTCTGTATTACATTGTTACAAAAGGCATGAAAAGTGTATATGTTTACTTTGTGCGCTGCTGGCCCTATTATTTGTGCCAGCCTGCGCCTCATGCTGTTAGTAGCTTCATCGGTATAAGTAAGGCACAATATTTCATGAGGCTGCACCTGGGCTTCGCTGCGCATAAGCCCGGCAATACGCATAGAAAGCACTTCGGTTTTGCCGGTGCCCGGTCCGGCTATTACCATCACTGGCCCGTAAATGGTATCTACCGCTTCCTGCTGGCGGTCGTTAAGCTTGTTATACCTTTCAAGGTAAAGTTCATCTGCTTGCGTCATGGGCTTTTCGTTGGCTACAAATATCAGTAATATTTCAGTGCTTTTGGGTGTTATTCCAATTCAGTTTACCAGGCGGAATAACTTAGTATTCAGCAACAACAGGGCTTGAAAACAATTTTATTCATGAAAACAAATTGATGATTGTAACAAGTTGACAAAGAATATTTCAGTATTTTTTGTTGCCCATTAACAATACTTTAATGTTTTTAGGATTTTGTTTATCGCATATTTAAATCAACTTTGCGAGGCAATGTCGAAGAGTTTATTTAAATTTTTGAAAATATCAACAATAGTGGTATCTATTGTTGTACCCACGCAGTGTGCATTAGCGCAAGCAGGACCATACGCCGGAAGGTCAGTTAACGCAGGTAGCACAGCTGCGCCGGGTGGTGTAAACGGGAAGCTGGTTGACGCAAAAAACCAACCCATGTCTTATGCATCAGTAACCCTGATGCGCAAAGACTCCAGTGTCGTTTCCGGTGATTTGTCTCAGGATGATGGATCTTTCAGTATATCATCAGTTCCTGCCGGCGATTACCTGCTCAGGGTTGAAGCCGTGGGCGTTAAAACGAAATTTACCACGGTGAGTATAACTGCTGAAAATCCGATTGTGAACGTTGGTAAAATAAAAATTCAATCCAGCGAGACATCACTGAAGGAAGTTTCCGTAGTAGGGGAAAGGCCCGTGATGGAGCTTAAAGTAGATAAGAAGGTCTTTAATGTAGAAAAAAACACCACCACAGCAGGCGGCAGTGCCGGCGATGTGCTACAGAACGTGCCATCGGTTTCGGTAGATGCTGACGGCAACGTGAGCTTGAGAGGCAAGAGCGATGTTACCATTCTTATAGATGGAAAGCCATCAACCTTACTCGGTTCTGATGTTGCATCGGCATTGCAGGCATTACCAGCATCGAGCATTGAGAGTGTGGAAGTGATTACCAATCCATCGGCTAAATATGATGCACAAGGTACCACAGGTATTATAAACATCATTACCAAGAAGGACGGTCGTTTCGGTATGAATGGCAACATTACACTGGGGGCAGGTACTAACGACAAATACAATGGCAATTTTGGTATAAACGCACGCAAGGGCAAGTGGAACGTATTTTTAAACAGCAGTGCAAGGATAAATAACACCTGGAATGATGTTACTACCGACCGCCATGATGCGCTGCCTACAGCCGCAGGCGATACTCAGTCTTACCATACATTTGAGCATGTACCACGCAAACATAGTGGTGTGTTTAACACTATTGGTGCATCTTATGACCCAAATAAATACAACTCTTTCACTCTTACAGAAAATGTGAACATTATGCAGTTCGGTTTCACCGATGCTTCTAACTATTCCGTTCTGAGCCACAGGAATGAAAGCGGCGATACACTCATGAAGCAGTACCGATATACTGATTTCTCCGTAAATCTGGTTTCGCTTTCATCCGCACTTGATTACAAACACAAGTTTAAGAAAAAGGATGAGGAATTGAGTGTAGATGCCACATATTCAACTACTGATATTCGCCGTAAGCAAGATTATACTACAACTAATTTTGACAATGGCTCCGCACTGGCTAATATTTACCAGCATTCACCGGCAACCGGCACCAACAGCAGTTTTAATGCGTGGGCTGATTATACAGACCCGCTATTCACTAAGAACGGGAAGCTTGGTTTAGGTGTAAAAGCACAGGTGAATTGGTTCAACAGCAACAACAACCCAACTGTGGAATCAAACGGCAGCCAGCCAGTGTTTGACTCTACGTTGTACTCAGACTACAATTATACGCAGCGGATTTATGCCGCTTATGCGAACTGGAGTGACCAACTTGGTAAGTTCAGCTACCAGGTGGGCCTGAGGGCTGAAGATGCTATGTATGACGGTTATGGCCGCGTGCCTGCTTATGCTTCGTTCCAGAATAGCTTTTTCAACTTTTTCCCATCAGCATTCATTTCTTACCAGCTACCTAACCAGCAAAGCATATACCTGAATTACAGCCGCCGTACCAACCGCCCCGGCTTCATGCAGTTGCTGCCATTTAAAGACCTCTCAAACCCGGGTACAGTAAATATGGGTAACCCTGCGCTTATACCTGAGTTTATCAATAATATTGAGTTCAGCTACAGCAAGAGTTCTGACAAAGGGAATACTTTCATCTTAAGCGCTTACTATGCTTATACCGAAAACCTGACGCAGAAAATAACCCGGCCTATGAGTGATAGCGAAGCTAAGCTTTATGGTGTGCCGGCAAGCGATCTTTTTGCTCAGCCTATTAATATTGCGTCTGGTGCTACCTACGGTCTTGAAGGTACCGGCCATGTGCAGATACTACCTATATGGGATGCAACCTTAAACCTGAACTTCTTTGAAAACCAATTGATTATAGGTAATGCTAACCCGGAATATACCAAGTATCTGTCTGATAACAGCGGCTTCACCTGGTTTGGCAAGGTGAATACAAGTGTGAAACTTCCTATGAATTTCACTCTCCAGATCAACGGCAACTACGAGTCGCCAAAGGTGATAGCGCAAGGTAACCTGAAAGAAACCTATTGGGTTGATGTGGCATTGAAAAAAGGCTTCTGGAAGAACAAAGCAACATTGATACTCAACTGTTCGGACATCTTCAATACGCATACACTCGTTACTAACTACAACCTCTCCGCATACAGCGAAACCATTAACAGGGTTAGGGAAACGAGGATAGGGAATATCACCTTTACCTATCGTTTTGGTAAGTCAGATATTGGTAAGGGCGGACCGGGTGGCAAGCGCGGCAAGTCGATGGACGACAAGAAACCACAGCCCCCAACCGACAGCGACAGAGAAAAGAACCTGAAAGAAGGCGATGATGGCGGCGATCAGGGTGGTGGCGGTCAGGGTGGCCAGAAAAACGGCGGCGGCGGAAACGGTGGCGGAGGGCACAACTAAGACTAAATTTCCTCTAAAATATAAAGTGGTTAAACGATGCTTGTTGCAAAGTTTAACCACTTTTTTTATTGTTTAATGATGTCGAAGTTGAAGTATTATCGTCGACTATGAATCTTCAGACTGGCGTCTGGTGCCCCATCGGTCAGTCAGATGCTTTTCGTCATCTTTACGTGGGGTATGCCTACTTCTGTAAAAAGTTCACCCTCAGGCAGGTAGCCGAGTTTGGTGTAAAAGTCGCGGGCAACTATGCGGGCATGCAGTGCTATAGTTTTGTAGCCTTTGCCCGTAGCGTAATGCTCGGCTGATGTGACCAGCTGGCGACCTACGTTCTTGCCCTGCCAGGCATCGTATACGGCCATTTGGCGCAGCTTAAGAACGCTATCGGTAGCATGGTGCAACATGAGGCAGCCAATAACATCTTCACCTGATTTTGCCACGAAAATGACGTCCTCAAAATCCATATCGAGGTGCTCGTTTTTCAGCGACATGCCCAGCGGTTTGCGCAGCACTTCTTCCCTCAGTTGCCATACCTGCGCATAGCCTGCATCGGTTGCAGTTATCGTTGCTATTGTTATTTCCTGCATCGGGTGGTTATTTTTTCAGGGTTACTTCTGTTTCCTTGTTGCTTTTAATTTCAAACGGAATCACGCGGTCTGATGACGATAGGTTCGATGTTCCGTTGTTGTATTGCACCTGGTATTTCCCGGGTTGTATCTGCAGGTGCTGGCTCACCGGGTCGCTAAGGCTTATAGTTCTGAAAGAAATGAATCGCTCACCTGTCTGTTTCCACAGGATAACACTGGCAGCCTTTACATCGTTGGTAAATTTCACAAAACCGGGTTGCTCTATACCTATGCCACCGGCAGAGTTATCATCCAGGTCTATATTGCGTATATCCTCAGGAAACGAGCTGATAACAATGTGGTAGTTGCCGGGTTCATACTCAAGGCGGTCAGTACATTTTTGCACTGTTTCCTTTCCATTGGCCACATTGCGCTGTATCACCAGTGCCGAAAACTCAGTCACAGGCCTCGATTCGTTGCCTATGTAATAGAAGTAAAGGCTATAGTTCTTCACCTTAATGTACACTTTGTTCTTTTTATTCGGCTGCAGGTCCACATGTGCCAGTAAGTCGTCGCGGCCGGTAATGGTAAGGTCATACTTGCCCGCGGCGAGGTTGGTAATAGGGTCAGGGTTGCCGCTCGGGTCCACAAAGCGATAAAATTTCTTTATCTCTTTATTTGTGGTAGGGTCCAGAATAATCACCTGTGGCGTTGTGGAGTAAAATTTGCCCTTGCCATTAGTGAGGTACACTTCAAGCGTTGTTTCCTTCGCATCTTCATGTTCTACAGTGTATTCGCCGGTCTTTGGCGTTTTGCTTGCGGCAGTGGTTGCAGTAGCGGGTTTCGTTGCAGTTGTAGTCGCGGTATTCAGCGATTTTAGCTGCGGCATTGGCGGCAGTTTTATAGGCTTTAAGTCGGCATCGAAAAAGGAGCCACCATAAAGCAGGTGCATTTTAAACTGCGATGGTTTCAGGCGGCTCACTTCGGCTTTGTCGCGCTTTACCACTACCGGTGGTGGCGGTGGCACCTCAGGTAACTTTATAGTTGGTACGGCAACAGTAAGGGCAGGCGGTGCAGAGAGTTCAGGCTTTGCTATTTTTATGCTTTTAAAGCCCTTTGTTTTTATTGCTGTAAGTTTTGCAGGCTCAGGGCGCGGTGGCGCTACAACATCAGGCTGCATCAGCTTAATATCAGGTACTACAATGTTGATAGCAGTGGGCTGGCTAATTTCGGGCTTGGTAGTTTTAAGTTTTTTGTACTCTTTAGCCTGTATAAAGGTAAGCTTTGCAGGGGCGGGGTGCTCAGGTGGCACATCTGGCACCATCAGTTTGATAGTTGGTACTACAATAGCAATGGGCTGTGGTGCTTCCAGTTCTGGCTTAGTTGTTTTAATTTTTTTAAATCCTCTGGGCACCATTGCTGTAAGCTTGGCAGGAGGCGTTTGCACTGGTAATACTTCAGGTTCCAGTACTTTTAGCTTTGGTACTTGTATATCTAAGGCTACACTCCTTGCCGGCGGGCCGGCATAGGTAAACACCTTCATTTTTGACTGGTAGGTAATCCGCTTCATTTTCAGCGTTTCAGGCCGTTTTTTCTCTTCTACTATCTCTATGCTGTGCTTGGGTGCTGGCTTCACAGCCGCTACCGTATCAACCGAAGGTTTTATTTCTTTCTTCGTTTCTGCACTGTCAATGTGTTTCTCAGGCTTTATGGAAAGTGGGTTTACTTTTAGCGGGCTTGGTACATTTATGGCACGAAGTTCTTTGTACTCACTTTTTGTCATTTTGAGCATGGGTCTGAAGGCATTAACTATTGTACCTACAGCAGTTGGAATATCACCTTTTTTGGTTACCACAAGGTAGTCGCCCATGCAGGTATATTCTTTCTTTACTTCGGGGTCGTCTTCCAGATTTAAGATATAGGGACGGAAGAAAACTTTGTTCTTAATCAGCTTCATCATCACTTCGCAGATGTCCCCACCACAGCTTTCACCGCCATCGGTAATGAGTATTATACTATATGCATTGTGTTTTTCGTCCAGCAGGTCTTTTTCAGCGGCCTCACTAAGTGAGAAAGCTATTGGCGTTACGCCAAGCGGGTGCAGGTCTTCCAACCTGAACTCCATCTGAGTTTTGTTGTACTTGCTGAAGGGTACTTCGTTGCGGGTATCGCTGCAATCATGCTCGGGCACGGTGTGCTGGTTGCCAAACACACGGAGGGAAAACTCTACTTCACCGTTTACAGAGTAAACGCTATCCATTATTTTTAATATCAACTGATTAGCCACCTTAATTTTGGCACCACCCCCGGCCCATGGCTGTAGCATACTCGACGACTCATCGAGCAAAATGAGGATGCGTGACTGGGTATATTCGCCTTTATTCTGCCCATACGAACAAAAAGCTATCGATATAGCGAGCAGGAATAATATGTAGGCTCTTAATTGCATGAATTTCACTTCAAAAACAAACCTACGCTTTTCGGCAGACATTTGTTGAATGCCGGCCTCCAGTGTAGGCTTTTGTAAAAATTATAACGTTGTCTGTACTTATTTTTTCTTAGTCACTGCTGCTGCAGTAATTGCCTTGGCGGTATGTGGTTTTGCTTTTTTGCCTGGCTTTTGTTTTTCTGGCTCCATCAATACAACAACCTTATTGAAGTCTGCCACCGCATTCACTACCCTTTTGAAGCTCGGATATTCGCTTACAGAATAGTGCAACACTGGATAAGACTCTGTAGCTGTAACTACAAGCGTGCGACCATCTATCCTGTAATCTGATTTAAAATAGGCTGTAGTGTTGCCTGTGTTTCTGTCATTGTGCTCCTCATGTATGCGCAATGCATCTGTATTGAGTAGCTTATATCCCTCCGGAATCTTAATAGTAATGGTAAAATTAAGTGTATGAGGATACTTGATGTCGATCGGCAATATCCTTTCCTGCTTTGTGTAGAAGTTGTCTTGGCTGCCTATCAGTGACCCTATCTTCAGGAGGTAGTTGTCACCCGCTTTTTCCACCAGGTGGTTGCTTTTTACTGTTGCATCTATTTCCAGTGGCTTGTTGTTATATACAGCGCTGAATGCCTCATTGGAAACCGAATATTTAACAAGCATTTCCGGGTTTTTGGCTATCAGAGCTTCGTTAAGTATAATTTTCTTCTTGGCTTCCGGCGTAGCAATAGCAAGTTCTTTCCTGAGCTCGGGAGCACTGTAGCCCGAGTAGGTGCGCTTATAGTCCACTGTTGCATCAAACTCATTATCAAGCGCTACCCAAGCCTTAGTGTTTATTTGCGTGTATGCGGCTGACTTTGGTTCTATTGTTCTTATTATTGCTTCTGCCTCTGTTACCTCGCGGCCAACAGTAAACTCGGTTTCGGGATTGGTCTTGCAGAATACACCTTTGTTGTTCACCATAAATGCAGGCACTTCAGGATACCTGAAGTAAGGCTCATCGGGTGCAAGGTAACCACCATGTTTCGGGAAGTAGAAAACGTAATAGTCAAGCGGTGCCCAGTTCACAAACTTAGCGTCCATCTGGTGCTCTGTGCGGTTGCTTGTTACACCAAGCTCATGCTGCACACCGGCCATCTTAAGGCAGGCAGCAAATAACTTGACCATACCGTGGGCAGATGCTGATTTTTTCATTACAATACTATCAATATTCTCGGCTTCCTTGCCTGACAGTTCCCAATATTGCACAATATTGGTCTTGATGCCATCTTCTATCTTTTTGATTTTTTGTTCCTCTGTTTCTCCTCCTATGAGGCCGAGCGTAGAAAGGAATTTCGCTGTGGTGTTTTTTTCTGATTCTTTAAGGGTATAGAATTCCTGATAATTATGGTGGGCAAGATAATCCCAGGTGTAGGGCTCGCCTTTGTTAAACCCTCCGCGGCCGGTCATATGGTCAAGCCCGTACTCTATGCGCATGGCATAGAGGTCATAAAAGCTGCTTGGCTGATCTTGCAGGGCTGGTATATCGGCCTGATATATCTTTACTTGTTTGTGGCCGCCAACAGTTTTTTCTTCTCCTGAAGGGAAACCGTGGTAACCCTTCGTATTAAAGGTCATTTCCTTAGGATAGTTAAGTTCAAAATAAGCATTTAAAATAGGCACACCATACTGATAACGTATGCTGCCGAAGTAGTCTGAAAGTGCCTTGTACTTGATTACAATTTCAACTTCAGCATTTTTCTCAAGCCCGTCGAGTGCAAAAAAGAAGCCGCCAGAGCCGCCCAGCAGCATTTCATACTTCAGCTCGCGTGTAGTGCCATCGGGCAATATTGTTCTTGCTTTTACCGAATCTACACGGCTTTCATTCATCCTGAAGGGAACAACAACCTGGTTAAACTCTTCAATACCCAGCCTGTCCAGCACTTTTATAATCCTGTGTATTGTACTGTACATCGTAACACCTGTGCCTTCAAACTTGAAGTCACGTTTTTCGCTTTCAAGAATGTACAGGGCATGTTCATTGTTGTATTGGGGCGGCACCGGGTGCATTTTTGGGTTTGCATCCCAGTCAGCAAATGCTGGCATTCTCCCTTCGGTAGTTATCCGGTTTCTTTCCGCTGTGTTCTGAAGCAATGGCGCTGAAGATGATTTTTCCTGAGCACTTACTGCGAGCGAACCGGCAAGCAGTGGTATTATTATAGAGCTGAATTTTTTCATGTTTTTCTTTTTCTTTTGTATCCTGACCTTGTTCTTCATCGGCAAAATGCCGTAAATGCCGTTTTAGCGGCTGCCGCGTTCATCGTTTTGTGCTACTTGGTTGTAAGCACTACTGATTCTTTATAATGTTGATTCAGCTCATTTATTGCCTTATTATTAGCAATAAAGTGTTGCTTGTCAATAAATAAGGTATTTAGTTTGTATTCCTTTGTGAGGATAATTCTTTTGCCGTCGGTTTTGTAGTTTATGCTGTAAGACCACATGTCATCCAGTTTTCCGGTAGCATTTTTAGGCAGGTACGTCACCTTGCTATTTGCCGGGATATCAAATACCACCACCTCTTTACGGGTGTACTTATAGTCGTGATACCATGGCGCCAGGCGGTCAGTCGTATCAATATAGTCGTTTCCAAAATGACGAAGGACGTTCAGGTTAACGATGTAGTTCTTGCCAGCTTTATTTACATATCCGCCTATAGTGAAGTCGCCTGTAATGTTGATGTCCTTATTGCCCTTGTCGCTTACGTCAATGTTGTATTTATCAAGCAGGTACTTGTCTGAGCCCCTTGTGGTGAGCTTGGTCATGGCCTTTTCAAGGTCATCCTTGTCTTTCGCCACATAAGAAAGCGCAAGGCCATTGTTCCACGCTTGATAGCCTACAAACCGGGTATGAACCCTTCCTTCTACATCAGCATCATTACTATTAGAGATGTGAATGACAGTGCTGTCAATCGTCAGGTTTTTTTCGGCAACTACCGTAGGAATTGTTACGATTTTGTAAGTGTCTTTATCAATTGCAATCATCGCTTCCTTGCCTTGTATATCGTCACGGTTTTCGCCGAATGGCAGATTAGAGTGTGTCCCATCCATAAACAACCATTCTCCGTTCAATTTAAGTGCACATATCATGTGGTTCGATACGAATGGAATCGGTGTTTCCTCGAAAGTGTAAGGTTTTTCTGATGTGCCTATCCATGCAAAATAGGTTTCCAGGCCTGCCATTCGACCCAGTTGCATCAGCAGGCTGCTCATGTCCTTGCAATCGCCATATTTTTTCTTGCACACTGTGTCTGCTTCTCTTGGTATCCAGCCGCCAAGGCCTATTTCAAATGCTTTGTAATGGAGGTTTTTCTGCACCCAGTCATAAATATGTTCCGCTTTCTGGCGCTGGGTTTTATCGCCCTTTGTTATTTTGTCTGCAAGGTTCTGAAGTGCAGTATCTTGTTTTATATTCAAGTTGCCAATATATTTATACTGGCTCTTGTACAAATGGGCAGCATCACTGAGCAGCAAAGAGTCCTTGGTTTTGCCGGGCAGGCGGAAGGAAGATATGTAACCCACTACCTGCGGTAAATAATATAATGCTGATGGTACCCGTTCAAATGGTTTGTATCCGGGAACGTTATCAGATGTGAAATGATAAATGATATTGCCGTTTTTCTCTTCTGTTGTTTTCTTTATCCAGGCAGTATTTTCACCCTTCATCACAAATTTCATATCCACATACTTAGGTACCACAACCTCATATTCTGCGTGAAGGATTGGGTAGCGGTCAGCAGGTATGAATATCGGCAAGGCGGTAAGGTCAGGGTGTGCTTCGGTTGCAGTGAGCTTTATTACAGACCCCTTGGTAAGGCCGGTGAATGATGTGATGTAATGCGACGCATCTGATATAGAGCCCCCACCTGCCCCCTGAGAAAACATATGGTATTTCTTTACCTGCTTAAATGTGCCGTTGCTTTGTGGTATATAGGCAACTGCATTAAGCTGGGTAATCTGGTCGAAGTAATTTTCCGAAACATGATCATAATGATCGAAAACCGGTGACAGATCGCTGATAAGCAGCCTTTCGTTGTCAATAGTACTGGTTGCCGTAAGCTCGCCATCTTCATACTTGATTTCAAGCTTTTCTTTATAGTTAAGGAATACGGCATTCTCATTTTTATATTGTTTCAGGGTTCTCGCAATAACCGCGGTATCGGGCTCCTGGGCAAATGTTACTTTGGACGCGACTAACATCAGGGGAAGGGCCAGAAAAATGCCTGCAACTGTAGAAATACTTTTTATGTTTTTATTTGGCATAATAGTGCTGTTAAAAGATATACTGTCAACCCGTCGGTACGGAAATTTGTTCCCGGCTGACGCTTGAGCGCGGAAAAATAATACAAATATACATTGGTTGGTTATTTGGTGCTATCTTTTGATGTTTAATTAATTCGGTTTCCACCTTCATTCATTGACTATGGAGGTGACTGATGTTCGCGGCTGCAACAACATAGCTTTAGCCAGGCCGTCAGAATATGTTTTTTTACAGTAAACTGATATTAGGTAATGCCGGGGTGCCTAATTTTGCCCAGGTGAAAACTATCATAGCATCAAACAATAATGTGTTGCATCAATTCCGGAGTGTTATGCCGGCCGATGCTGAGGTGAGCAATGCAGAAACTTTTGATGTCGGGAATTGTATCGTCGTCTCCGTGGTTCGGGTTTCCTGCCCGGATATGGACTGCATTGAAGAAAAGGGCGTATTGAAGTTGATGCCCTTTGATGATGGTACTTTTTACCTTTCCCTTGATTACCTGTTTATGAATGATAACCGGGAGGCGGTTGCATATAATTTAGGCTTTCAGCCAGAGTTCTTCAATCAATTTCCTAAAGATATAATTTTCAAACAGCAGCCTTTCGTATTCGATCAGTCAACAACACAACGTTTTTCGGTCTGTTCCAAGGCCCAGCAGCTCCTGCACCAGTTAAATAATATAAATTCAGGAGTTTCCTTTTCAGAAGTGCTGCAAAAGATGCAGATTGTTCTTAATCTGCTTTCAACTACGCTGGAATGCATTAATATACCTTACGAAATTTGCCAGGTGCCGGCTTGCAGGTTCCTTTATAATGATATAGAGCGGGAAAAGATTTTAGAGGCCTGTGCACTAATTGAGCGAAATGAAGGAAGACCCTTTACCATACGGGAGCTGGCCCGGAAAGTTGCCATAAACGAATGTTATATTAAAAAGGGGTTCAAGGCAATAACAGGGAAAACAATTCACGACTACCAGCAGGATATGCGCATAAAAAAGGGAAGCGAAATGCTAAGAACCCAAAAATATTCGGTAACTGATGTCGCGCATTTGCTGGGATTCAGCAGTATATCACATTTTAGCACGGCTTTTAAAAGAGTAACCGGGTTAAAACCATGCGAGCTCCTTTACTAATAGTATATATTAATGTAAGCATGTTGCGAAGGGCAGACATCTAAATGACCCCTGCCTGCATACAAATGAATGTTCGCTGTTTTAAAAAACGCAAAAAATAAGCTACAAAGCGGTCACCAAGTGCAAGGACGGCTCCCGACGACAATACAAGCGTGCAATTTAGGAGCGTCAGCAAAACTCCGGCCCCAAAAGTTATCCACTTATCCACAATTCCGGTCAAAATTGTGTCATCAAAAGACTTTTTTAAGATTTAGTAGTCATTTTATTGCTCTTTGTTAAAAAAAGTGCTTAGATTTGAGCCTGTTTATAGAATAAAAATATGCCATTAACGACCCTTTAACTATTTAATAACATTAGTAAAATGCCTTCAATTTTTTAAATTGAAACCTTTGTACTAAGTTTGTACTGAGAAATATCTACATGCGCAAAGTGGGCTCAAAGTCCGCATTGTGGAAAATTTTTTTGACGTGTAGATATTCGTTTCATAAAAGTGTAAAAGACAATAGAGTATATATTTATTTTAATGTGTTGTGGTAGTTAAAAAAAATTAAATGGATCAAAAATACTTAGCAGTTATGAGAAAAACTTTCCCCTCGCTCCGGTTGAAGAATGTGATCAGGTTTTGCAGTTTATTGCTTGCCGTGTGTGTTGTGATGAATGCTAACACCGCGAGAGCCACCTGGAGACCAGTCTTTACTCACGCTACCACCGTGGGTGGCAACGATACGATTTCAACGTATTTCTGCGGTACACCACGTGTCTTTTTTAGCCTCGATACGCTGCTGGCGGTAAACGATAGCTTCGGATCCACAGTAAGATACTCGTTTGATGCTTCATTTGGTACCGGTGGTATCATGGCTGCTCACCCTGAAGGTACGCTGACTGGTTTCTTCGGTTCAGGTGCCGTTTCTTCGGTTAGTACCGGGTCTTACGGCAGTGTAAGTACTACTATGTCTTCCGGGTTGGCTTACAACCTCGGAAGTATCTACATTGGTGGTCTTAAGATGTTTAAGATAACGGTTAGCTCAGTAAGTGCTAACGGTTATACCTCATCAAGTACAGCTATTGTAGTTATCAATGTAATCAATTACACTGATGCCCACATATTCCCAATCACCAGCGATTACAACCGCCTGAATGTAGGCACTAAGATTACGGTTGCTGAGCACGGTACTTCCGGTACTTGGGCAAGTTCTAATACATCAATCGCAACCGTTAATCCAACAACCGGTGTTGTTGGTGGTGCAAGTGTGGGCGGTCCTGTATATATATCTTTCCACCAAAGTAATATTTGCGTCGATACATCAGTATCTTACGCGCTCAATGTAATTACTGGTACTCCTCCTACTGTTACCCCAACTTCTACATCAGATGTTGGTTCAGGTATCTATGGTACAAGCTACACTTTTAATGGTTCAGGTTTCAGTACAAACGATGTTGTTTATTTTGGTGCTACTCGCGCTACAATTACTGGATCTACGAGTACTTCAATAACCGTTAACGTTCCACTCGGTGCTACTTACAGCCGCGTTTCAATCATAGATACTGTAACTGGTCTTACATCAATCAACAGAACTGCATTCACGCCAATGATTGATACTACATCATTTGACACTACAACTTTCTTTAATGTTCAAACACCGTTTAATATACCATTACCACACGGTGTTGGTTTCAGCGGTGGTTCTGCATTTGGTCTTGGTGCTTCCGGTATCAAGCCTTACTCTGTTGAACAAGCTGACCTTGATGGTGACGGTTTATCTGATATAATAGTGATTGGTACAGGAGCAGATAGCGTTTATGTATACCACAATAATGGAGGTCAGGGTCGTTTCTCTGGTTCTAATTTTTCTGGTCCAATTGGATTTGCTGTATTGCCTTCTGGGACCGTTAATGCAATCAACTTAAAGATCGCAGATTTGGATGC
>CAILMA010000566.1 GCA_903835145.1 uncultured Bacteroidota bacterium | reverse complement strand
GAACTCTTTTTCTAAATCCACTCTTTCAGTCGAAAGCCGCTCTGGTAAAGGAAAAGGGGCTGCTCTTTTTAGAACAACCCCTTGACTTTTCGGGAAAAACTCCCATGTGTGCGGCAAAGGAGATTCGAACTCCCACGCCCATGACAGGCGCTACCACCTCAAAGTAGTGCGTCTACCAATTTCGCCATCGCCGCATTAAAGTTGTTGCGGGTGTCTAACCTGAGTTAAAAACCGTGGTTCGCTTTTGAGGTTCGGCAAAGATACGTTGGAAAAGATAAAAAGCAAAGCGTAATTCCATGCTTTTTACCTTTTCCATTCATATTGTTGTTTTGTATACAGCCATGAAGGCTGGTATTAAATTATAGTGGTATGTTTCCGTGCTTCCTTTTTGGGGCGCTCACGACCTTATTTTCCAGCATTTTGAAGCCCTTTATCAGCTTAATGCGGGTGTCTTCAGGTAGTATCACTTCATCGATAAAGCCACGTGCAGCTGCCCCGTAAGGGTTGGCAAATTTTTCTACGTAGTCGGCTTCCTTTTCCGCAAGTTTGCTGTATTGGTCGGTAGCTTCTGAGATTTCCTTCTTGAAGATGATTTCAGTGGCCCCTTTTGCACCCATTACCGCGATTTCCGCAGTTGGCCATGCAAAGTTGAGGTCTGCCCCTATGTGTTTGGAGTTCATAACATCATAAGCACCACCATAGGCTTTACGCGTTATGACAGTGATTTTTGGAACTGTTGCTTCACTGAGTGCATAAAGCAACTTGGCTCCGTTAATAATGATGCCGTGCCATTCCTGATCGGTACCCGGCAGGAAGCCGGGCACATCAACCAACACAAGCAGCGGTATATTAAACGCATCGCAGAAGCGCACAAAACGCGCCCCCTTGCGGCTGGAATTGATATCAAGCACCCCGGCAAGGTAGGATGGCTGATTGGCGACCACGCCAATACTGCGGCCTCCAATGCGGGCAAAACCAACAACTATGTTTTCTGCAAATTCCTTATGCACCTCAAGAAAGGAACCTGAGTCTGTCACCTCCTCTATTACTTCTTTAATATCGTAAGGCTGGTTAGGGTTTGCCGGGATAAGTGTATTTAGTTTTGTACGACTTTCGTCGCCCTGTTCGTAAGGATATACCGGGGCATCTTCCTCGCAATTCTGAGGCATATAACTCAGCAACTGCTTTAGGTTTTCGATACACTCCACCTCGTTTGCGCAAGCAAAGTGAGTCACTCCCGATTTTGAAGCGTGGGTATGTGCTCCACCCAATTCTTCACTGGTTACATTTTCGTGGGTCACCGTTTTTACTACGTTGGGGCCCGTTACGAACATATAGGAGGTATTATCTACCATCAATATAAAGTCGGTAATGGCGGGGCTGTAAACTGCACCACCGGCGCAAGGCCCCATAATTGCTGACAGCTGAGGTATGACGCCAGACGATTTCACATTGCGGTGAAAAATATCGGCATAGCCGCCAAGCGAAACCACTCCTTCCTGTATCCTTGCGCCACCACTATCGTTGAGCCCTATAAGTGGTGCCCCGTTCTGGATAGCAAGGTCCATTATCTTCACTATTTTCTCTGCATGTGTCTCAGAGAGGCTACCGCCAAAAACAGTAAAATCCTGAGAAAATACATAGGTCAGGCGCCCATTGATAGTGCCATAGCCGGTAACTACACCATCGCCCAGGTAGATTTCTTTTTCCATATCGAAATCACGGCTTCTGTGGGTAACCATCATGCCAATTTCTTCGAAAGAACCTTCATCGAGCAGCAACTGCAGCCTTTCGCGTGCGGTAAGCTTGCCTTTTTTATGTTGCGATTCTATACGTTTTGCGCCACCACCCAGGTGCGCTTCTTTAATCTTTTGTTTGAGTACCTCAACCTTATCCATAATAGTATATTGTGCTAACAGACAACAAACCTAATACAAATAGAGGAAAAGTCGTCGTTGAGATTGCAAAGGTTCTTTTGGGTAAAATGCAAAAGGATCGCTAACGGCTATATTTGTCGGTTGTGTGTTCCAATATCAAAAGTTGCTAAATAACCTTATTTTTGTATAACCAGCAACCAACTCAAACCAAGGTGTCT
>CAILMA010000565.1 GCA_903835145.1 uncultured Bacteroidota bacterium | reverse complement strand
CGGCTTTGTCGTTTATAAAATGATATTTTGGTTTAACGAATCATGGTTATGTTACCCGTGTGGTGCTCTATTTTACCGTCTTTGAAAGAGGCATCTATCTTGAAGATATATACACCCTCTGGCTGTAAAACGTCATACCACTTGCCATCCCAGCCCCTGCCTTCTACTGAATTTGTTTCGAAAATCAACTGACCCCAACGGTTGTAGATGTCCATTTTAAAGGTCACCAGACCCGCTGAAAGTGCAGAACGTGGGTAGAAGTAGTCGTTTACTCCATCGCCGTTAGGAGAGAAAATATCAGGCATAGCCATGTAACAATCACTGGCAACACAAACTGAATCAGTAGCCTCGCAACCGTTTATAGTAACAGTGGCAGCATAGCAACCAGCGCTCACCACCGTGATAGCAGGAGTTGTTTCACCTGTACTCCACATCCAGGTCGCACCTGTTGTATGTGCATTTAGGTTATCTGCGAAGCTGATACCGGTTTCGCCACCAAGACAAATAGATGTATCAGGACCGAGATTGATATTAGGCTGTGCGTAGACATTTACACTATGCGATACCGATACTGGGTTACAAGCGCGGTAGGTTGCAGTTGCAATTACTGTATAAGAACCGGCAGCAGGATAAGCATAGGAAACAGGATTTACATTTTTAATTGTATCTCCGTCGCTGAAGTTCCAGATGATGCCTGTGTTACCGATGCTGGTGTAGGTGCCATTCAATGAAACATAGGTACCAGAGCAAATTGCTGAATCACTTATAGAAAGCGACATAATAGTCTGAGAATCGACAACTACTGTACTGGTAATAGAATCGGCACAAGGTACGAAGTTGGTAGCACGGAGCTGTATAGTATAAGTACCCACATTGGCATAAGTATGTGACGGATTAGCTACAGTATCGAAAGTACCATCACCGAATGACCACCTGTAATATGGCGGTGTACCTATGCTGGTGTTAGCAAATGTCACCGGCGTGTTTTGGCAAACTATGCCAGCAGATGGAGCGAAAATTGCCTGGATAGGATGAATTAATGAAATTGTGTTTGAGGTACTATCCACGCAATGATGGTTGGTGGCAATCAGAGTTACATTATAGCTACCCTGAGGGTAGATGTGACTTGGGTTCACAGCTGTATCGGTATAACCATCACCAAAATGCCAGATATAGTAAAGTGCGCCTGCTGAAGTAGACGAGTTGGTAAATGTAACAGTATCCCCATTGCAACCATACCTTACATTATCAGAGAAATTCGGGATAATAGGAGGATCAACCAGAATAGCATGAGTTGATATAGTAGTTGTAGGGCAAGGGCCAACTTTCACAAAGAAGTTGCTGTAGTCGCCTTTGCAAAGCCCGTACATAGTTATTGAGCTATCGGCACCGGCAGAATAAATTACAGGTGTTTGTGTAACGCCATTCAAATCATAGAATATTGTATCCACAGAACCAGGAGTCATTCCCTTTAGCACAATCATGCCATTGCAGGCTCCGCACTCAGTAGCGTTCGTAGAACTAATGAACCAAATAGGAATCAATGGAGGAGGCACAATAACTATAGTACCAACAGGCGATGAAACGCAAGCACCCGATACGCAGGTATTAAGCGTAGCAACGATATTATCGTAATTGCCGGGGCAAAGGCCGGTAAGGGTAATAGTCCCTGAGCCTGAAGTTGTGCCGGTGTAAGGAGTTTGAGGCGTACCGTTGAAATTGTAACTCACTGTTACGCTTTGGCCCGGAACCAAACCATGCAAAGTAAATGTACCATCGCATGCAGAACAACTTGCGTTGGTATGTGAAGTATCGCCAATGCCGAAAGCCGGATTTGTAAGAGTTGTGCTTACAGGTGGCGTGACACAGTAGTTCATTGTGGCTGTAATGTTAGTATAATTACCGGCCGGAAGACCAGTAAGGGTGACACTACCCGAAGAGCCAACGGTAAACACAACAGCAGGCTGAGGCACTCCGCCAAGGCTGTAGTTTATAGTATCGCTGAAACCCGGTACAAGGCCATGTAATGTTATTGTACCATCGCAAGCACCACAAATTGTTGGGTTGGTATGAGAAACGGAAGATATTGTGAATGATGGATCATGCAGGGTAAGCGGCCCAACGGAGTTGGACGGGCATGGTCCCACTTTCACGTAAAAATAGTCATACGTGCCTGCACAAAGCCCTCGAATGGTTATAGTACTATCAGCTCCCGCGGAGTCGACAATAATCGTTTGCGGGACACCTGCGTAGGAATAAAATATCGTATCAGATTGGCCTGGATTAACGCCTATAAGAGAAACTGTGCCATTACAAACGCCACAAATTGTAGGGTCAGTTTGTGAAGTAGTGGTGATGTGTACCGGGCTTGAACCACCACCAAGCGATAATAAATCGAGGTGCAAAAACGTATAAGATGAGTCAGCACAACCAAGTGCTACCGCATACACGCATGAATCACCAACTGACGGAGTAAAGGCAATTGAAGAGCCGGAACCGAGATACGCGTGAGTTGTGCTATCGTACCAATAAATGGAAGATGATGAGTATGGAACCGGCGCATAAGAAATAGAAGAAACGGTGTAAGCAGTATCGCCGTACATAGGAGAGAACCTCCAGGCTTCGTCGGTGGCAGTCCATGTCGACGGATAATCCCTACCAGGGGCAGCCGTAGACGCGGTTCCAGACGAATTCTGAACGCCCACGATGGCATGACCACCATTCCAGCTTGCGCAAATGGTCTTATGAGCGATATGAACTTCGATTATGTTCGTAGTTTCATATATGATCATTTGGGAAGTAGTGTACTGGCTTGTACAAGAGTACATATGATCTGTACAATAAGTGACTGCAAATTTGCGATATGGCGCTGTACCGATAGTTGAGTAGGTGATGGTACCTCCGTAATAGATTTGCATATCGCACCATGGACCGCAGATAGAGTTATACACGCTTGAGTTACCATGTAAAACAGCAGAAATAGGCCATGGATCACCGCCACCTGCGTAGGACACATCGAACCGGATGTTGCCGTTAGAACCTATCACGCAGTGCGTATAATCGGTGCCGTAAAAATTGAATGTAAAACCAATAGGTATGGAACTTGAATACCCATCATCGGCAGTAATACCCGTTGATGTTGGCACATCGCCGATGAGTGTTGCCCGTATCGTATCACTTGTTGCACCGCAGGTTACCGAATCGGCAGTGAGCACGACTTGACTGAAGCCCGAAAAACTGCCCAAAAGCAGCAGGCTAAGCACTATAACGCGGGAGTAAAAGTATTTTTTCATTGCTATTTGGAATTTACACTTAAAATCAGAACTGTCTTATTAAAAATAAAATGAGGTAATTGAATTGCAAATTAAGAAAAAGTTATCAAAAAATGCAACAGGAAAAATATCATTTATCCACTAAAGTTACAAAAAAAATCTTTCTCTGCAAAAAATTTAAATAAGTTACTGATAACGTATCAGTTGTAAAAAATGGTTATCAGATCATTCGAGCAGGGTTCCATTCTCACAAAAAGGGAACTATGGCACTCAAAAAGACAACCGAAAAATGCACAGCGTTGGGTAAACAAATAAATTTAATATAATAACAAAGGTGTAATTTAATATTCGTTATTTACACATAAATTTAAACTTCTGGTTACAATGCCATAATACATTTCGCAAGTTCCTCTAT
>CAILMA010000564.1 GCA_903835145.1 uncultured Bacteroidota bacterium | reverse complement strand
TGCTGCGTTACCGTGGGTTAACACCCACGGCTATTGTTGTTAAAGCCCATCGGGCTTTCCGGGACAAGGTGGATTGTTCAACACCTACGACGTTGGTCTTATGTTGCTGCGTTACCGTGGGTTAACACCCACGGCTATTGTTGTTAAAGCCCATCGGGCTTTCCGGGACAAGGTGGATTGTTCTACCCTACGGCGTTGGCGCCGCATTGTTTTGTTACCGTGGGTTAGCACCCACGGCTATTGTTGTTAAAGCCCATCGGGCTTGCTTCTACTAATGTTGTCACACTTTGGCCCTTTTAGTGGCTTAAACTTTAAATTACGACACATTTTGGAAAAATATTTAAGCGCAAAGAAGGCCCGAAGGATATTTTTTCTTTTTTGTGTAGGTTTTTGGAGACCGACATGAAATAAAAAAACAATGGATCTTTGCGCCTTGTTTGTATTCCCTTTGCGCCTTCTTTGCGGTTAACTTTTTTGGTTCTGGCTCGTCCAACTTCGCCAAAGGGATTGTTTATGGAGTTATGAATCGTTGCCTCGCCGCGGCTGGTGACTGCTCAGTTTTGGGGAGCGCCCAATTTTATTTTTATGCGGTATTGACTTTCTAAGTATTTCTGAATAAGTTTGTGTTAACATAATTTTTAGAAAACAGGCAGCCCTCGAGCGCGCCGGTTTTTAGTAAGGATTGCCTTTTTATTTTATTAAAGCTTGCGTTTAGATTTTAGTATTTCATTTGCCCGGGTTACCACCAGTATATATTTAGTTCAGCTTCTCTGATCCTTATTTCGAGTTAAAAGATTTTCTTTTTAATATTTATTATTCACAATTAAAATTTTAAGTATGGCAGCTTTTGACACCGGCAGTACAGCATTTATGTTGCTTGCCACAAGCTTGGTAATGTTAATGACTCCGGGCCTCGCATTTTTCTATGGTGGCCTTGCAGGCAGGCGAAACATCCTGGGTATTATGATTCAGAGTTTCGTATCGATGGGTATCACCACTATATTATGGTATGCATTCGGGTACTCGCTCTGTTTCAGCGGGAATATAATGGGCGGGGTAATAGGCGACCTGAATAAGGCATTTATGCACGGCGTAGACCTTAATACAGCCTATTCCGGCAATCCTAAGATACCAGAGTTTGTATTTTTTGCCTATCAAATGATGTTTGCCATCATTACCCCGGCACTTATTACCGGTGCGTTTGTGAACAGGGTTACCTTTAAATCGTACCTCGTGTTCCTCATTCTATGGCAAGTGCTTGTATATTATCCCTTTGTGCACATGGTATGGGGCGGTGGCCTGTTGTTTGTGCATGGTGTCAGGGATTTTGCAGGTGGTATAGTGGTTCATGCCACGGCTGGTTTTGCTGCGCTCGCATCAGTAATATATGTAGGCAAGCGTCGCGATACAGAGTCTCCTCCTAACAGTATTCCACTTATAGCTATCGGTACCGGTTTGTTGTGGTTTGGCTGGTATGGCTTTAATGCCGGTAGTGAGCTGGATGTAGATGCTATTACAGGGCAGGCTTTCATTAATACCGACGTTGCGGCTTCTTTTGCGGCCATCACCTGGCTGGCTATTGAGTGGGCACTGGTGAAGAAACCTAAATTTGTTGGGCTGCTAACCGGTGCAGTTGCAGGGCTGGCGACCATAACGCCTGCTGCCGGTTATGTTACACTTACCTCAGCAGTTACCATAGGTATAGCGGCTGGTGGCGTGTGCTACCTTGCCGTGCACCTGAAAAACAAAATGGGTTGGGACGATGCGCTTGATGTATGGGGTGTGCACGGTATAGGCGGTTGCCTTGGTACTATACTCTTGGGTGTATTTGCTACGAAAACCATTAACGCAGCCGGAGCCGATGGCCTTCTGTATGGTGGTGGCAAGTTCTTCCTGAAGCAGACGCTTGCTGTGGTAGGAACCTGTGCTTATGCCTTTGTGTTCACCTATGCTATGCTGGCCATTATCAATATGTTTACCAAGGTTAAGGTTGGCGAGCAGGAAGAAATGACCGGCCTCGATGCTGCCATTCATGGCGAGCAGGCGTATGATGCCGGTGTTGTCTAAAGTGAGTTAATCCCGTTTTAAAATAGTATTTACGCCAGCTGATTTATGTTCAGCTGGCGTTTTTGTTGGTTTTTGCGCGGGCGTGACCATTGGTGGCCCAGCCGCAACAACTCTATAACTTTTAAGCTATTAATTCCTGCATCCGATTTGAATTTCAAGCATGCACCCCTACTCCACTGGTGAACAAAAGTCCGGCGGACTTGTGTCGCTGTGGCGCATGAGGTAGCACAAGAAGCCCGACAGGGCTTCAACATCAATAGCCGTGGGTGAAACCCACGGT
>CAILMA010000563.1 GCA_903835145.1 uncultured Bacteroidota bacterium | reverse complement strand
TGTCCCCGTTCATCGGGATGTCATTTGGGCTGGTGTGCTCGTAGTTGCAGGCCTTATGATCGCATTCAAGCCAAAGAACAGAAACTGTACGCCAAAATTCAAGATGGACAAAACTATAAATCCCGAGAATAACCTCAACATCGACGTTACTTTTGGTGGCCGTAAAGAAATGGTTACATCCAAGGATTTTAGGGGTGGCAATATCTCAGTAACATTTGGCGGGTGTGAACTTAACTTCATGCAGGCAGATATTGAAACGACAGCTATTCTCGACCTCCGCGTATCATTCGGCGGAGTAGAAATTATCGTACCCTCACATTGGTACATACAAAATGAAATAAGCCCTTCTTTTGGTAATGTAGAAGATGAACGCGGGATACAAACAGCTTCGACTCCTGAAAACAAAAAGATATTGATTTTAAGGGGCAATTGTTCTTTCGGAAACGTCGAAATCAAGTCTTACTAAGTGGCATTGCATGTCCATCCCTATTTGTGGCTCAACTAAAGACCAGCGCCCGTTGCGATTTGAGAGATACAGACAATGCTCAAGTTTGGGACACAACGGAGAAGGCAACAACACCGATTATTATTAAAAATTATATAATTCGTTAGCTTAAAAAACATTATTCACTCATTATATTGACAGCATTCTATGAAATCATTTACAGCGCAGATTATTTACAGAATTGAGTGTGAAGGTCTTCCCACCGACCAGTATGAAGAACAATGGAGACTGGTTTATGCCGAAACTGATGAACATGCACTGGGCGAAGCCAAAAAAGCAGGCCAAAAGGAAGAGGCTACTTTTATTGACCGTCACGGGCGCACCATCTGCTGGGGTATGCTTGCAGTAAAAGACATTCAACCGATAGAGCTGGTGAATGGAGGTTTGCTTTTTTCTATGGTCAGAGAACCAGAAATGGTAGCCGCTCCGCTTTGGATGGCATAAAAACAAACCTTAAGCACGCTTGCGAACGATAAACAAACATATCCATTGGATTCTGTTGCTCCTCATTCCATTGGGTGCAACAAAGTTCGCATTTATCCTACACCAAGATTTCGGCTTTACCTGGCCGATCGCCGTGGCCGATACACTTGCTACTTCAGTCGTTATGGCGCTCAGTGTGTGGAGCATTATATTGCTTGTAAAGTCTTACCCGACAAAGGTGACGGTGTACTCCTATGCAATGCTCATAGCAATTGTGCTTGCGGTAGGCTCTACATACAGTATCTTTTATGGTTTAAAATGGTGGTTTAAAGGGGTAGAATGCAGCCCATATCTCATCTGGCTGCAGGCAACACTACCGGTAAGGCTGGCATTAATTGGCTTGTTTTACTGCTGGATGGCAACCAACAGTGCATTGAGAAAAAACATTAACGAACTTGACACCCGCTTTCAGGTTCAGACCGATGCTGCCACCTTACTTCGTGATGCCGAACTTTTTAAACTGCGGCAGCAACTACAACCACATTTTCTGTATAATAGCCTCAACTCTATCAGCGCACTCATAATGATATCGCCAGACCGTGCACAGGAAATGATAGGGAAACTCTCTGACTTTTTGCGGGGTTCGGTGAAAAGGGAGGCCGAGGACAAAATATTAGTCACTGAAGAGCTGGTTTATATAGAGTCCTATCTTGCAATAGAATCAGTGAGGTTCGGGCACCGGCTGAAAGTAGATTTCGAAAAAGAATTTGCCCCTGAGGCCACCATACCACCCTTTCTTTTTCAGCCCATTTTAGAAAATGCAATCAAATTCGGGCTATATGGTAAGACTGGGGCTGTAACGATTTCAATAAGTATCCATACTCATGACAACGTGCTTATTTTAAAAATTGTAAACCCATTTGACCCCTACACAGAGCCTCCCCGGGGCACCGGCTTCGGGCTTGAAGGAGTAGGCCGAAGGCTTTACCTTCTTTATGCCAGAACAGACCTGATTGAAACACACAAAGACGAAGAACAATTTACAACCATCCTGAAAATTCCCCAGAACTATGTATAAAGTTGTAATCATAGATGATGAACCTCTTGCACGGCAGTTGCTCAGCGCATTTCTAAAACCATATACTCAAATACAAATTGCGGGGGAATGTGCCGATGGTTTTGAAGGTTTCAAAACTATACAGGAAGTAAAACCTGACCTTATTTTTCTGGACATTCAGATGCCCCGAGTAAATGGTTTCGAAATGCTGGAATTGTTGGATGCCCCTCCGTCAGTAATTTTCACCACGGCTTTCGATGAATACGCGCTGAAGGCGTTTGAAACGCATGCAATTGACTACATCCTCAAGCCCGTAACCCGGGAAAGATTTGACAAAGCGATAAAAAAATGGCTTAGCCAGGCTGAAAAACAGCAACCTGCCGCAGTACCGGTTATAGACAATAACGTGTATGAAGGCTACCAGCACCGTATAGTAGTTAAAGACAACAGCACCATTCGTATAATACCTGCACAAGAGATATATTATGTGGAAGCCAACGACGACTATGTGAAGATTGTAACAAAGGATGGTAGCTTCCTTAAGAAAAGCACCCTTGGGCATATAGAACAATCACTCGATCCGCAACAGTTTGTAAGGGTACATCGGTCTTACCTTATACCAGTGAGCCAGCTTTCAAAAATAGAGCCTTATGAAAAAGATAGCCACATTGCGTTGCTGCACTGCGGAGCAAAGGTCTTAGTAAGCAAAAGTGGTTTGTCCAAATTAAAAACTATGTTGGGCTGGTAATATCATATTTACATTGCAACTATAAAATCCAGATAAACACCCCACGCGGTAAAACGGGCGTGGCTTTATTTTGTGTTTACAATTAATATAAGGATTCCGTTAACAAATTAAATCGAGCTTCGTATATTTGTATTGAGGACAATAGACATTCACGAAAATTGAAATATATTTAACCTGAAAAAATAAGACAAAAATTGCTGTCCGGTACATATGGAAAAGTTTAGTGAAAATCTTGAACTGATATTTGATGAAATTGAAGACTATGCGATATTCCAAATAGACAATATTGGCAATATTATAACCTGGCACAAAAGTGGAGAACGGCTAACCGGCTTCTGCGAGACGGATGTGCTATCAAAACCTTTGAGTGCTTTCTACGAATTAGCCGGTGATTCCCCAAAAAGCATTGTCGTCGAAATTCAGTCGGCTCAAAACAAGGGCAAATCAAAATCGACGGGTTGGGTTACATCAAAAAGCACAAAAAAAATCTGGTGTTCTATTGCCATTGCCGTCATGTCCAATAAATCTTCCGAAAGTGAAATCTTTTTGGTGACGCTTTGGGATCTGACTGAACAACTGATTGCCAATGAAAAACTAACCCTTGTAAATATAGAAATGGAACAACGATGTCTTGAAAAAACAGACTCGATTGTAAGAAATGAGAACCGCTACCGGTCATTGCTTGAGAACAACCATGATTTTATTACGCTAAAAGATGCGAAAGGCAGGGTTATATACCAGTCTCCATCGATAGAAAGAGCAATAGGCTACACCATAGAAGAAACAAACGGGAAGCCCGGCATTGACTTTTTCCATCCGGACGACATTGCTGACGTTACTACACGAATGGAATTGGCGCTCAACAACCCAGGAAAGCCAATATGGGGAAGAAACAGATTAAAACACAAAATGGGGCACTACATATGGGTAGAGGGCACCACAACCAACCTGCTGCACGACGACGCCGTTAATGGTATTGTAGGTAATTTCAGGGATGTAACCGAGCGGATTCTTGTAGAAACGGCCATGAACAAAAGCCGCGAGGAGCTAAAAAACAGTTATAAAGAAATTGAAACACTACTCAACCACATCGACGAAATATTTATTTCTCTCGATGGCAATTTAGATGTTACTTCTTTCAATAAAAATGCCCAGAAACATACCAATAAATATATAAAGACCGACATTAGAAAAGGAAGGTCCATTTTCGAGATAATAGCACCTGAACTTGTAGATACATTCCGGGCAATACTAAACAAGGCTTTAGGTGGTTCAAAAGAGGAAATAGAGGTTGAATATTTTGATGACTTTGGAAACAAAGAATATTTCTTAAATACCATAAAACTGACTGTAAACGCAGATGGCATAATAGAAGGGGTTTTTATTACAAAGCGAAATGTGACTGAGAATGTGAACTACAGGTATCAGCTCGAATTTGATAAAAGCAATCTCGACGCCCTTATTAACAACACTAAAGATCTCATGTGGAGTCTTGACCTGAATGGCCATATTATCACATCAAACAAATCATTTGATGAGCGGGTAAAGCTTCTTACTGGTCAATCCTCTTTAGACGCCAACGACCCCGGCAGGGGATTTGACGACGGTACAAAAAAACGATGGGATGATTTCTACAAAAGAGCGTTTAGCGGCGAAACATTCACCGTGCTTGAACATCTTGATACGGCCGAGCCAAGTTGGACGGAGAATTCTTTTTATCCTATTTACAATGGTAATGAAATAGTTGGAACCGCATGTTACTCGCACGATGTTACCGAAGGAAAACTGGCTGAGATAAAACTTAAACACAATGAGTTGCGGCTGAAACAGGCCCAGCGCATCGCCAGCCTCGGAAACTGGGAGCGGAAAATAACAGATCAAGTTGTACACTGGTCAGAAGAGCACTGTAGAATCTATGGTCTGGAGCCCGATGACAACAAACAGACATTACAATCCTGGTTATCGTTCATTCACCCTGATGATCTGGAACGAGTAAAGAAAATAATAGCTAAAATAATCGAAACCAAGAGCGGTGCTACCTATACCCACAGGATTATTCGTAAAGACGGCTCCGAAAGATATATTTCAACCCACACTCAGTTTGAGCTGAGTGAAGATGGCGCACCCCTTGGCATGTTTGGCGTTGCCCATGACATCACCAAAATAAAAGAAGCAGAAGAAGCACTTGCCCAATCGGAAGCAAATCTGAGGCTCATTATGGACCTTATTCCTCAGTTCATATTTTCGCGCGACCAGGAGGGGAATTACATATTTGTAAATAATGTATTTGCTGACTTCTACGGGCTCACGCCAGGCGATATCATCAATAAAAACATTGAGCATTCCTTTCCGTTCCCAGATGAAAAAGAAAAAGCACTCCAACAAGACGCGGAAGTTATAGCTGAAGATACGACGAAGATCTACGCCGCTGTTCCACATAAAGACATCAATAATAATATCCGGTATTTTGACGTTTGCAAAGTTCCTTACACCCCCACCGGAAGGAAGGAAAAAGCCGTGCTGGGCATTGCAATTGAGATTACCGAGAAGGTACGTGCGGAGGAGGAAAAGTCGAAAATGGTAACCGAGATTATACAACGGAATAAAGATCTGGAGCAGTTCTCTTATATTGTTTCTCACAACCTTAGGGCCCCGGTAGCAAACATAATCGGGATAATGGATGTATTAAAAATTAAAGGGCTGTCGAAAAATGAAGAGACGCTGGTGCTGGCACAGCTGGCAACATCAGTGGGCAACCTGGATACAGTTATTAAAGACCTAAACTATGTTTTACAGGTTAAAAACGAAATCAATAATAAACAGGAGCTTGTTTCATTCTCCGGCATTCTGGAAGATATTAAATTGAGCATCTTAAACTTAATAAGGAACGAAGAGGTTGAAATTTCCGGCGACTTTAGTGCTGTTGACGAGTTTGAAACCATAAAAACCTACCTGTACAGCATATTCTTTAACCTCATTTCAAATAGTATTAAGTACCGACAGCCATCTTTGCCGCCGATAATTAAAATAACCAGCAACGTTATTAACAATAAAATCATTCTTACATTTGAAGACAACGGTCTGGGTATCGATCTG
>CAILMA010000562.1 GCA_903835145.1 uncultured Bacteroidota bacterium | reverse complement strand
GTTCGGCGGTACAAGCGTAGACTTTGAAATCTCAGAATTCATACCGGACCGCAAAATTGTGTGGAAAGTAAACGACTGCAACCTGAATTGGCTGAAAAATAAAAAGGAATGGCTGGGGACAACAGTTGTATGGGATCTATCCACAACCAACGGCCAAACAAAAGTCGATATGACGCACGTTGGCGTGGCCCCGGGTGTTGAGTGCTACGAAAGCTGCGTAAAAGGCTGGAACGAACACATCTATACCAGTCTTGTAAAAATGATGGAAGGCGGAGAAGGAATCCCAGCGTGATTTGTTGTCCATTTCAGCAGTTCAGTTTCATCGCTCCGCTGCATTTCTTTTTGCACGAAACAGAGTAAGCCAACAAATGAGCCCAAACCCTTTTAAACCAGCTCTATAACAGTAATCTCTGGTAAAATACCCAACCTGCCCGGGTACCCGAGGAAGCCAAAGCCGCGGTTCACGTACAGTGCCTGCTCGCCCTGCTGGTAATGACCTGCCCATTGTTTATACAGGTACTGTACAGGGCTCCACTTCAGGTATTTGGTATCAACCCCAAATTGCATACCATGCGTGTGGCCACTAAACATGAGGTTGATGTCTTTGTACTCTGGTAAGATCTGCGCCTCCCAGTGCGAGGGGTCGTGTGAAAGCAACATTTTGAACGGAACATTTTTTTCCGGCAGCCCTGCATAAGCCTTACCCATATCTCCATATTTAGGGAAGTGCGCTTTTGCGCCCCAGTTTTCTATGCCCAGTAGGGCTATTTTATCGCCGCCGCGCTCAAAAACTATATGTTCATTCATGAGCAAACGCCAGCCCATTTTGGCGTGTATTTCCTTGAGTGTATTGAGGTTATTTACTTTATCCTGCGGTGTTGGCCACTCTACATAATCGCCATAATCATGATTGCCAAGTGTCGAGTACACTCCCATCGGGGCCTTTAATCTCGAAAAGATCTCCTGGTATTTTTCATCTACTTCCTTTGCCTGATTGTTGACAAGGTCGCCGGTGAAAAATATCAGGTCGGCTTTTTGATCCATGATGCGCTCTATACCATGGGCAACTGCACTGTGGTTGTCAAAACTACCTGTGTGTATATCCGAAATCTGAACGATTTTCAGTCCTCTGAATGCTACAGGAAGGTTGTTAAACTTTAGCTTTAGCTTCCTTACCCTGTAATTGTACCTGTTGCTGAGACCATAGAAAAAGCCTACAACGGTGAGGCCACCCAGCAATACTGCTGCACGTTTCATAAAAAGAGATCGCTCTATTGTGTCCCCCCCTACCGTGTCAGAAGAGGTGGTATTGCTGAATGCCATGGTTGCTGCAAGCCAGGTAATAAGCCTGCGTAAGTCATCGATAAACATTACAAGCAGTACAAGTATTTTGGCTACCACCATGCCCATACAAAATGCAATATAAAAATTTCGCAATAAGTGTGGCACGTTCGCCCAATTGATCTGTCGGAACAGGATAAACCCCATCCAGGTAAATAGCGTCAGGGCAAGATAAATAACGGTTATGGTCGTTCGCCACGGGGCTGGCATGGTGCGTACCATGCTACGCAACAGTATGTAACTGTAATACTCGGCTATGCCTATAATAGATAAAATAATGACTAACCTCAGTCCCATATATAACGAATTAAAATTCTAAAAACTCTTCTATTTGCTGCATAATGAGCAGGCCTGTTTCAGGCTTTATGATATTGGCGTCCATATCTATTTCATCTTTTATTTTAGATAGCAATAGCTTGTTGTAAGACACATTTACTTTCATATAGTGCAGGATACTGGTCATGTGCTCTATTCCCCGCAGGTTACCAGCCCGGCCGTCAGAGATGCCGGTAAGCATAGCCTTCTTATACCACCAGCATTTTTTAATATCGCTGTTATCTATCATTACTTTCAATATGCCGGGGAAACTTGCGTTGTACTCAGGCATAATAAAAATGAATTTTTCAGCCGGAATAAGGTATTGTTTTTCTATTGCAAGCATGGAAGGACCTCGCTCCCAAACTTGTTTATTTTCCAGTGAAAGCAGGGAAACGTCGATTTTCTGTTCTTTTAAAATTTCGTAATATGCTTTTGCAGTGCGAAGCGACATGCTATCTGCTCTGTTGGTTCCTGATATTATTGTAATCATCGTGAAGTTACATTCCAGTAGGGGGGCAATTTACTCTGTTTAAAGGAATTAACTGGTAAACATTTTTCAATGATTTACTGCAAGGAAATAAATATATTGTTTAACTGGTTTTAAGCCTCCACTTATGAGCATAAAAAGACCGGAAGCAGCACCATGTAAGGTTTTTCTCCAGGTCTAAAATTACCCCTTTCGATCAGTTAACAGGGCCATGCATATCAATTAGGTATGTACCAACGTTCGTGTTTAGGATTATTCTCTGTAATAAAAGTACTCAGGCCATTGTTGTTTTTCGCCAATTGCTTCATCCGTTCTACCAACATGCTACC
>CAILMA010000561.1 GCA_903835145.1 uncultured Bacteroidota bacterium | reverse complement strand
TGTGGCCTACAACATAAATGCCAAAATACACGAAGAGGATGACCGTATAGAAGGCACAGAAGAGTTGAAATACTGGAACAACTCGCCGGATACGCTTTATTATGTTTACTTCCACCTTTATCAGAACGCTTTTATCAAAGGCTCCCACCTGCACGACCTCGAAAAAGCCAACAAAACCAGGACGCACCTGGGGCCAAAGGAAGCTGCGGGCAAGGGTATAGAGCTGGACCATATAAAAATAGATGGGCAGGCCGCAGCCACCGAGCTGGACAATACCATAATGAAAGTAATGCTCAATCGCCCGCTTGCTCCTGGAGGAAAGATTGTAATTACGATGGACTTCAATACTTATTACGACGTTGGCATCACCCGCCGCAGGATGAAAATGTATGACGCATGGGGCTTTAAACACTATAATGGCTGCCAGTGGTTTCCTAAAATATCAGTTTACGATCGTATGCACGGCTGGGATACCTACCAACACCTGAACAGAGAATTTTACGGTGATTTTGGCCTGTATGATGTGTCGCTCGATTTCCCTTCAAACTACGTGGTGGAGGCATCTGGCATGCTTCAGAATAGGGCGGAGGTACTGCCGGATACCCTTCGGGCTAAGCTCGATATCAAGAATTTTGCCAGCAAAAAGTGGAATGAAGCACCCTCTATCATAACCCCATACGTAAAGGGGCAGCGCAAAGTATGGCACTTCATTGCCAACAATGTGCACGATTTTGCTTTTACGGGCGACCCATCTTACCGCATAGGTACCGCAAACTGGAACGGAATAGAGTGCGTAGCAATAGTACAGGAGCCGCACGCGGCGCGCTGGCAGAATGCGGCAGACTATGAGACAAAAATTATAAAGACTTTTTCTGAAGAGATAGGTCTATATCGTTATCCGAAGATAGTAGCCGCCGATGCTGCCGATGGGATGGAATACCCCATGATAACGCTGGATGGAGGCGAGGAGCCAGGGTACAGAGGCCTTTTTGTGCACGAAATAGGGCACAACTGGTTCTATGGTCAGGTGGGGAGTAATGAAACCTACCGCGCTGCTATGGACGAAGGTTTTACCCAGTTCTTAACAGTGCTGGGGCTTGATAAGATAGATGGCGATACAATTAAAGCGACACCCAAATCGTGGTACAGACGCATGTTTGCTGAGCCAGCAAGTGTTATGGACAGAAACGCCCTCACCCGGTACACATCCCTCGCCCTCAATAGGTATGAAACGCCTATAAATACCCACTCCGACGATTTTAACGGAGCACTGGATCATGGCGGCGGTTATGGGCTGGTGTACTTCAAGACAGCAACCCTGCTTTATAACCTGCAGTATGTGCTTGGCGATTCCTTGTTTAAGGCGGCAATGCACCATTATTTTGAACAATGGAAGTTTGCCCACCCCTATTTTGAAGATTTCAGAGCTTCGATGATTCAGTTTACACATGTTGATTTGTCCTGGTTTTTCGACGAATGGTTCGAGACTACAAAAACACTCGATTATAGCGTGGATTGTATTCATAAAATACATGGTACCGATAGCTTTGGTATTCACTTCAGCAGGAAGGGGGAGATGCAAATGCCAATTGATTTTACTGTTACAGCCAGAGATGGTAAAAAGTATAGTTACTACATACCCAACACTTGGTTTGCCAAACAAACTGACGCCACCAAGCTGCCAAAATGGTACGGATGGGGTAGGTTGAATACGGGATATGTGGCTAAAGTGACCGTGCCGGGAGGGGTAAGAAGTGTACAAATCGACACCACCTATCGGTTGGCAGATAAGGATATGATGGATAATTTCAATTCCCGCAATCTGTTGACGCCAAAATTTGCAATGAAGACCAACCTCGACGGAGGGCTCTCCGCCCCAGTTGACCGCCGTTTCTACCGCCAGTACATAAGGCCGGATGTGTGGTGGAACCCAATAGACGGGGTGAAGCTGGGAGCGCATATTGAGGGCGACTACCTCAGTACACTGTGCAAACTCGACGCCACAATATGGTGGAATACACACGGGCTGCAGCAAAATGCCTACATACCATTAAGTGGCGATGGCGCATATAAATACTATTCGCCCGTCAATTACTCCTTCAATTTTACCACACCGATAACGGTGAACACCCCAAAGCTGAATGTGCAGTTGGCAAGTCGTTTCCTCGATGGCCTTTGGTACCACAAAGCTGGTGCCTATTGGCTGGCCAGCGATAGAAATACCATTTACGGCAATGCACAAACCATGTGGCGGCCCGATGTTAACGCGCTTAACTACCTCACCAGCCCGGGTGACTGGAGCAGTGTGAAAGGCAAGCCTAATAATTCGCTTAACCTGTCCTGGGTGCATACCTATAACTATTTGAGGGGCAACGGTAGGTACATCCTGAGTCTGAGGGCGCCATTTCTTTCAGGCAACACGTCTTCATTTAACTACTCCTATGCCCAGTTTGAGTGTGTTAACGGCAATACACTTGGTAAGTTCGATGTTCGTACCCGTCTGTTTGGCAGGTATGGCACAGGTAATAACCTGCCAAATGAGAGCCTTTTGTTCCTCGCTGGGGCAAGTCCCGAAGAGGAAATGGAAAATAAATATACCCGTAGCATCGGTTTTGTGCCAGATAGTTGGGAAGGTACTTCCCGTTACGATGTGAACCATTTTCAGCAGGGCGGCGGCCTTAACCTCAGGGGTTATGCTGGCTATAATGCCCCTGACGAGCGTAATGGCTATGCTATGGAAAGCTACAAGGGCCGCAGCGGAGCATCGTTTAATATGGAAATCGGCTTTGAAAATTATCTGCCCTTTAAACCTTCATTTACCCGCAATTGGCTCCATGTAAACCTCTATGCATTTGGCGATGCTGGTATGATGGAACTAAGCAACTACAGCAATCAGAATATATATATAATAGGGCCTACGACTACCTGGAGCGACTTAAGAATTGATGCGGGCCTTGGCGCAGCATTTACCATTAAGAGCTGGGGCGTTTTTGAAAAAGCAAAGCCATTGACGCTAAGAGTCGATTTACCACTACTGCTTAACAGAGCTCCGTATAGTAACCCAGAATTCTTTACGGTGAGGTATGTTGTAGGCATAAACAGAGCATTTTAGTCATTTGTGTATTTATTTGAATTTAATTTTCAGTTAATTTTTAAAAACGCAAAAACGTTAACGATACATTTCATTAACAAAAAATGGCTCGAAAAAGCTTGAATTTAACAAATACTGGTGGAGCTGGTTAACTGGATGTTATCGGGATATTATTGTCATGTTAATGAGGTCTTATCACTATTGGTATGATTTTTTTATAAGTAAATTTGACCATTATACCTTCTAACATGAAAATGCCATATTCTCATCAGGACGCAGAGAAGCTTAGCAGGGAATTTCAGTACCTCATTGGCGCCTCCTTTGCTGGCAATAATGCAGTTGCTGAAAGTAATGCCAGAATTGAATGTATTGCTGTTACGCCGTTTGACCATACCAGCAAACAGCGCTTTTTTCTCTATTATTTACTCTTTGATAATGATGCCAATCTTGCATTGGCTCAGGAATACAAAGGATTGCTATTTGATGTAGTTGTGATTGCCAGGACAAGTGACGACGAAATGGTGCACGAAGACTTGTACAGTTGGTTAGGCAACAATAAAATGGTTAGTGAATTCCCCAAAACGTCTTTTTCAGTTGCTACGGCAACTCAGGCCTACCACTAAGAAATATATACTACAAAAAGAAAGACCGCCGCATACTACATGTGGCGGTCTTTCTTTTCGACGCAGCTCAGGATGAACTGGCGGCTTCAAATGTTGGAGTTAAGCTTACAAAAACAAGAAAGGGTTTTGCATCCCCGATACATCTCTGTTTCGGGGATGCATATTTATGCTGAAAGTTTATAGCGCCTTGTATTCAGTGCAACCAAAGTATTGTTAATGTGTTTCTTTACCACCTGACTGCGGGAAAGAGCTAATGTTGCACTTAATAGGGTTTTTAAATCAACCGCCAATGGGTTTTCAATGATTTTCATTGCTTTGTCTTTTCTAAAGTATTTTGCTGCTCTGTTTTGCATGATTATCGGTTTTGTGTATGTACATGCAAACCTCGTGCCAGTGCAATAAAAAAATATTGTTAAAGCCCCGAAGTCTTGTTTAATTTTATATTTCTTAACAAATAATTGAACTTATGGAAATGCTCCAACACGCTGTCGCGTGGTTTGAAATACCGGTTGCCGATTTTGACAGAGCAAAGAAATTTTACAGCACCATTTTCGACTATGACATGCCGGAAATTATAATGGAACACGCCAAAATGGGCATATTATTACATCATAGGGATATGGGCGGCATAGGGGGAGCTATTATTTGCGGCGAGCTTTATGTACCCACAAAGCAGGGGGCAAGGGTGTACCTGAATGCCGGGAACGACCTTAATGTAGTGCTGGCCCGTGTAGAGCCTGCCGGTGGCAAGCAAATACTGCCAAAAAGTTACATGGGCGAGGGTATGGGTTACATAGCTATTATTGAAGACAGCGAGGGTAATTACGTTAATCTGCATTCTTTGAATTGATGTCGGTGATCAGTTTTTTAAATTTATGAATTATCTGTATGCGCCGTAGGCGTTCGAGCTTTGTAGCAACAAATATGTCAGTACTCAAGTCCTGGGGATGTGCAATTGAGAATTATCTGGATACGCCGTAGGCGTGTGAGCTTTGTAGCAACAAATAATACCAATACCCATGCTCCGTAGGCGCAATTAAGAATTATCTCGGTACGCCGTAGG
>CAILMA010000560.1 GCA_903835145.1 uncultured Bacteroidota bacterium | reverse complement strand
ATGAAATTAGTGTGATTCATTTCTTATTTTGAATAACTTCTTCTACATTTGCAGTCCGAAAAAAAGTTATTGTTAAACCCCCAAAAATAATTTCAATTATTTATGTCGGTAAAAATTCGCCTGCAAAGACACGGGTCAAAGAAGCGCCCATTTTATTTCATCGTGGTAGCAAATACAACTGCACCTCGCGATGGTAAGTTTATTGAGAAGCTGGGTACGTACAACCCACTTACAGTTCCTGCAACAATTCGTATGAACCGCGAACGCTCACTGCACTGGTTGCACAAAGGAGCAGAGCCTACGAATACTTGTAGAAGAATACTTTCCTTTAAAGGAGTATTATTCCTTAAGCACCTTATGCGTGGTGTGTCTCTCGGCTTATTCGATGAGGCTACAGCAATGGAGAAATTTGAACTGTGGAATACAGAACATGAAACTCTGGTAGCAAGAAGAGAAGAAGCTCACCGCAAACACAAAGCTGACAAACGTCACGATACAATGCGTGAATCTGTTCGCCGCGTAGAAGAAAAGAATGCTGAAAGAGCAATTGCTGTTGCCGCTGCTGCTGAAACAGCTACCGACGGTGAAGAAAATCAGGAAGGTTAATTCTGCTGAACAATTTATTTTGAGATAATAGAATCCCTGTATACAATCGTATACAGGGATTTTTTTTGTCGCCACACTTTGAATAGTACGGGACCATTATCTTTGCTTCAAATCAAAAACAAACTATGAAACGTAACGCAACAGCCGTTTGGAACGGTACTGGTAAAGAAGGTTCTGGAAATCTGAGTACACAAAGCACGGTGCTGAATAAAACACAGTATTCCTGGGGCAGCCGCTTCGCTGAAGGAGTTGGTACAAATCCTGAAGAACTGATAGGCGCGGCTCATGCAGGCTGCTTTACCATGAAGCTCACCTTCCTTTTGAATGCAGAAGGTTTTACAGCTGACGAGTTAGTAACAAGGTGTGATATTACGCTTGATAATGGGGTAATCACCCTTAGCGAGCTGAATGTAACCGGTAAAGTACCTAACATTACAGAAGAAAAGTTTAAGGAAATCGCAGAAAACGCGAAAGAAAACTGCCTGATTTCGAAATTATACAATTGCGAAAAGACGCTGGTAGCGAAACTTGCTTAATTGCTTTTCCGGCGTTTAGCCAATAGTTAAAGAAATAGAAGGCTGCTCCGTATCCTATGGAGCAGCCTTTTTCGTTCTATATTTTTGAAACGGGGCATAAAAACAATAGATTTCATTGAAATTTAACAGATACTGTTGATTATTATTTGCTTAAAAACTTTAGCTTTTACCGGAACGTTTTATCTTTGTACATTCGCACCTGCGTAAACACACGCAGCAATGTATTTTTGATCACATTTTTTAAAAGGTCGCTAAATTTGTAAAATGCTTACAGGCAAGGAACTGATTTTAGCAACAAAGTCGTTTGCTAAAGAAATACGCTGGAAAAGTTGGTACCATACCCTCACAACTTTCTTTTTGCT
>CAILMA010000559.1 GCA_903835145.1 uncultured Bacteroidota bacterium | reverse complement strand
GTACCCTCTGGTATTTTCAGCTCCAATACCATTATCGTTATTATGATCGCAAATACGCCGTCACTAAAGGCTTCCAATCTGGTTTTATTCATATTTCAGCAGCTCTTTCGTTAAAAAATGTCTGTTACAATGTTTCTCCCTGCACCGCGTAGTTGAAGCCTTTTTTATGCACTTCGGCCCGCACGCTTTCATCCCACAGCATTGGATTGGTGTGGTTAAAGTGAATGAAATGAATTTTCGACCTGGTCGCCGCATCGCATGGGCCAAACTTTTCCATAGTCTCCACAACTATGGGGTGAGGCACAGAAGTGTGGTGCAAATTAGGAAGGTCATTATAATCATAAAAAGTCGCATCAATTAGCGCAACGTCCACTGCCTTTACCTGCTCTATTATATCCCGGTTCCACAGTTCAAACTTGTTGATATCCGGAATAAAAAGGTACTTTTTTACACTGGTAACAATCTTAAAACCGGCGGTTTCGGAATACTCATCGCGGTGCGGCACGATAAACGGCACAACAGAGATACTGGGGGAAAGGGTTACGGGCGAATCGGCAACCAACTGCCTGATGAGGATATTGTTATAATTCACGAGTTGACTCCACGGGCCATTGCTTTGCAGGAATGCAGCCATTTTGGGCATACAATAAACAGGCTCGTAACGGGTACTCATCACCTCCTTACCAAGGTGCATAAGCCCGGTATAATGCCCCATGTGGGCATGGGTAACAAAAATGCCAGCCGGCAAATAGTTATATTTACCGCCGGTAAGCTTATGAAAGTACTGTAACTGCTGCTTGAAATCTGGCGTTGCCTCAAACAGCCACCATTTGCTTTCAACCGGGTCCACCACTGCGAGGGACACCACAAATCTCTTTAGTGAATCGTTGTCCCAGGCGGCTGCGCAACAATGTTTTAAACACCCCGTATGCGGGTAGCCGCCGTCCTGCGCCACGCCTAATACTACCACATATGGTTCAGACTTGCTTTGCGCCACTAAAAGCACGGGGAGCAACAAGAAATAAAAAAAGATTATTGTCTTCATGCGCTTTATTTGATTGGCTGCCCTACTAAACGGGCGTCTCATCAGTGTCTATTTCTTCTTCCCGGTTAAGGCTGTTCTCTTTGTTCACAACCTCCGTTATCACTTTGTCCAGACGTCTGGCCACTGTTGCAATACCCTCAAGCAATTCCTTGTTTCCGGGGTCAGCAGGGTCTTCTATATTAAACAAATCCACCAGTCCCATTATAGTAGAAAGAGGCCCGCGCACTTCGTGCGACTGGATGTACGCAATATCCATAAGCACGGTACTCTGTGCCTTTATGCGCTTAAGGTGCTTGGTTTTCTCTTTTGCAAGTTGCTGATTCGACTTCAGTGAGGTAATAAACTTACGCACCACTACTACCATCACTATGAGCAAAAGCACGATGCCAGAAATGTAGATGATATTCTCTTTCTTCTTGTTCTCGTTCTCCAGCTTATTGATTTGGAGCTTTTTCTCAGTCAGGAGGCTGTCGCTGGTATTTTCAAGTTTCGTTATTGCTATCTTCTTGGCAAGTGAACTAAGCGAAT
>CAILMA010000558.1 GCA_903835145.1 uncultured Bacteroidota bacterium | reverse complement strand
TAGAGCCTTCCGAAAGGCTTATAAATAACGAGCCTTTATGGAATGCCTGAGCTGTTGCCCTGCCACTATAAAAGCAACTAAACACCAAGAATGATGCAACAATCAACGAGTTTAATTTTCTCATAGCTGTATTATTTATTAATTCAAATATACATATAGTCGCGGAAACAAAAAAATTGCGCTGTATTTTTTCATTTTTGTTGATGACTGTTTGTATGATTTGCAGCAAAGGTTTTTTAAACCAAGGTTGCATTTTGGTGGCAAGAAAAATGCAGATTGAAAATATATTTTTCGTTTGCAATGCATTTTTTTAATTGACAGTTATATTAAATGAGTTTTCAGGAGAAAAAACCCATTTCCAAGGAAAATATCATCTGTGAATTTTTGTTGGATGGCTAAATTTTCTTACGTTTACACCTTATATGTTTTTAGATTTAAAAAGCAATTAAACCATCGCCTTATTATGAAAAAATTGTTACTCCTACTGGCATTTGTATTGACTTCACATATCCTATCGGCTACCACGTACTGTACACCGGCCTATTACTCTGCTGGTAGCACCGGCACAGGCGGAGCAATAGGCCAGATGATGGAATTTACATTTAATGGGTATGCCGGTTACACCCTTGACGACACAATGATGCGACCTTTATTCAGCACAACAGAGTACCTGGATGAAACAACCGTTCTCAACGACACACTGCAGATGATTCAGGGTGGTACTTACGCCGGAACTGTATTTTACGGTACTTCCAGCCCATACATGGGCAATCAGATTTGGGTTGATTTTAATGATAACGGAGTTTTTGAAAATTCAGAGCAAGTGACTTCGGTATTTCCTAACTATTGGGTGCCTACCGGTTCGGGAATCATGTCGTCGGCTTATACTATGAATATACCCAGCACTGCTGCTACCGGCTATCACCGGTGTCGCGTGCGCAATGTTTGGTATTGTGTTTATGCATCGGTTTGCTCCAGTCACTCCTGTGGCTGTGTTTCGTCGAATTTGGATCCTTGTATTGATTATGATGCATCCAATAGCTATTATACAGGTAACACTGTAGACTATACAGCCTATGTACATGAATATTGTGCGCTTGCTGTTACGGCAACCAATAGCGGCTATGCCTGCGATGGCGGTACAGTTTCGTTCACCGGGACGGTTTCTGGCGGCACTGCAACCGGCTATTCCTGGACGGGGCCGGGCGGATTCACCTCTACTTTGTTAAACCCGACAATTACTGGTGGTACAGCAAGCGAGTCCGGCACTTATGTACTTACTGTTTCGTCGTCTGCTTCATGCAGCAGCTCTGCCGGTACTTCAGTTACTATATATCCTGCTCTTTCCGCTACTGTTACCGGCACATCAACTCTTTGCAGCGGTGGTACAGGTTCAGTAACAATAAGCGGTACGCCTAATGCCACGGTTTATTACAAAATAAATGGAGGCTCAACAATGAACGCTACGATAGGCGCAGGCGGGTCGGTCACAATGTCCACAGGTGTATTAACTACAGGATCTTCTTCTACAACTTATACTTACAGTCTTGTAAGCGAATCAATTGCCGGAGGCCGTTGCTCTGTTTCATTAAGTGGAACATGGGTTATTACGGTTTATCCGCAGCCTACAGTTATTTCGGGCTCTACATCTATTTGTACTGGCATTTCATCTACGTTTACCAACGGTGTTCCTTCTGGCACCTGGAGCAGCTCTGACACCGCTGTGGCGAATATTAATGCATCAACCGGTGGAACCCGCACAGGTACATCTGTCGGCACAGCCACAATAAGCTACACGGCTGGTGGCGGTTGCTATGCCACGCTTGCGATTGCTGTCGCCAGTAGTCCATCGCCAATTTCGGGAACGACAAGCGAATGCCCGGGAAGTACCGTGGTACTCACGGACCCGTCTGGCGCAGGCAACTGGGTGAGCAGCAATTCTTTGATAGCTTCAGTTGACCCAACTGGCGGTGCCGTAACAGGTATGTCAGCTGGTACAGCAACTATAACTTTTTCTCAGTCGAGCGGTTGTTTTGCCTTGGTTTCGTTTACGGTAAATCCTGTTCCTTCAGTTATTACCGGCACTCGTCGTACTTGTGAAGCTGGTGGCACTACGACATTGTTTGATACTCTTTCCGGAGGATCATGGAGCAGCAGTAATTCACTATTAGCAACGGTGAATCCATCTACTGGTGTTGTGACTGGTGTGAGCAGTGGTGCAGTAACCATTACTTATACGCGTTTGGGCTGTTACAATACGACAACCTATTCAATACTTGCTTTGCCTCCTTCCATTATCTCTCCGCTTGGCGATACAATGCTTTGTACCGGTGACGAAGTTGCGCTTACAGCAAATACAGCAACAGGTTTTACTTATCAGTGGAAAAATGGCAGCGGTGCTATAACAGGAGAAACGGACAATTATTATATAGCAACGACTCCAGATAACTACAGTGTTACTATTACCAATGCCAATGGTTGTATCAATACATCGACCCTTATGGCGGTAACATTGAATCCTATTTCTGCATGGGCTGCAACATCTTCGCCAACAATCTTCTGCCAGGGTGAAAATGCGTTGCTGAGTGCAAACTTAGGCACCGGTTTTACCTACCAGTGGCAGAATGACGGCGCCGGAACACCGGGTGCCACCAATTCAACCTATTCTGCAACTGTAAACGGAGATTATACTGTTGTGGTAAGTAATGTAGCTGGTTGCAGTGCAACTTCTGATACCGCGATTACTATCGATGTTCACCCTGCACCAATCAATATTCTTACTGTTTCGGGGCCAACAAACATTTGCACAGGTGCAAGCATTACAATGACAGCAGATACTGCAAGCGGCCTAAGTTATCAATGGCTTGTAGGCGGTGTGGCTATTTCAGGTGCCACATCTGTGAGTTATACCACCACAACCCCGGGCAACTATCAGGTTAGAGAGACGAACGGATACCCTTGCACAAGCACTTCAGCAACCGCAGCGGTTACTAATATAGCTTTGCCTTCCGCCGCTATTACAGCAACCGGTTCTTTAGCATTCTGCACAGGCAGCAGTGTAACGATGAACGGACCTGCAGGCGCAGTTTCATATCAATGGTATGACAATGGAGTTATGATACCGGGAGCAATAGCATCGAGCTACACAACCTATGCAACAGGGAATTTTGCTGTGCAGGTGGTTGCTTCTACCGGTTGCCAGAACACAACTTCACCAACGGTACTTGCGCAGGAAGTCAGCGTTCCAGTTATTACTCCATTTTCGCCTACAACATTCTGCTGGGGTAGCACAGCATTGCTCGGTGTTAGTGTTAGCTCAACAGCCGGAGTAACGTACCAGTGGCAACTTAACGGCGCTAATATCCCGGGAGGCACCAATAGCCTTTATGTTGCGGGTGCATCAGGCGACTACTCCTGCATTATTAACATTGCTGGTAGTTGCACATCAGCAGCTACAGCAACAACACTAACTGAATTGCCGTTGCCAGACCCGATTATAAGTTATGATGGCAACACCATGAGCACAGGAAACTATTATAGAAATTACAAATGGTATTTGGACTATGCGCCGCTAACGATTTTTAGTTCTTCGTTTGTGCCAGATGCGACAGGAAGCTATACAGTAAAGGTTACGGACAGTAATGGCTGCCAATCTGTATCAAGCGCGATGGTGTTAACAACGCTGGGCTCTACGAGGTCTTTGGGTGTTAACAGTGCCGTTATCAGTCCTGTAAGTATTTTCCCGAATCCGGCTCAAAACACGATACATATCAGTGCTCAATACCCGGTAAAGGCTATAATTACAGCTATGGACGGACGTAAAGTGCTCGAGCAAACTGACGCAACTGACATGAACATTACTTCACTATCGTCAGGCGTTTATATGATTACGCTTTATGATAAGGCGAACAATAAAGTAAAAGAAGAGAAACTGGTTAAAAATTAGTTTTGATTTCGGGATAACATAAAAAAACCTGCGGCTCTTGCTGCAGGTTTTTTTATGTGGTCAAATTTGAGCATCTCGTCTACTTGAGTTGTGCTTTAAACCATGCCCTGATATCAGAGAGTTCATCGTTGTTTATTTCGTGAGCCATTGCATATTCATGGTAAGTGGGTTTCAGCTTCAGGCCTATCAGATATTCTTTAGCTGTTCTTCCATAAGTGACAGGCAGAACTTTATCGTTGGTGCCATGCCCTATAAAGATGGCAAGCTTTTTAAGGAGCTCCGGCTTTGCAAGCATTGTTTTTGCTTCATCGAGTATCCTGCCGCTTAGAATCAGTATGCCCTTTACGCTTTCGGGGTGGGAGAGACCGATGCTGTAACTCATAATGGAGCCCTGACTGAAGCCCATCAGAAACACAGGTGCTGAGCCTGTATTGTATTTCTTTTTTACCTCTCCTATAAACCTGGATATCGTTGCACGACTTTCCTCTGCTTCACCATTATTAATGGCTGGTGTCCCGTTGGCGAAATTGATGTGGTACCAGGCAAAGGAATTATCGGAGAGTGTGATGGGCGCTCGTGCCGAGATAATCAATGCATCGTCAGGCAGGGAGCCAGCGAGCCCCATTAAGTCTTTTTCATTGCTGCCTACCCCGTGCAATAGGATTATAACAGGTTTTACCTTATCGGCCACGCGGGGTTGCTGCACGATGTACTTAAGTGATAAATCTTCAAGCAATGCGCGGTCCTTCATTTGGGCTGGAGAATTGCATGCCGCAAACATGCTGCATGAGTATACAAATGCAAAAAAATACTTCTTCATGTAAGTCAATTTTAAACTAAAAAAAGACCTGTTCGTTGTGAACAAGTCCTTTAGTATTAACTATTTAAAATGTTTTAATAATATTACTTCTCTTTCGTTCAGGTAGCGCCACTTGCCCCTCGGCAGGTTTTTCTTTGTAAGGCCGGCATACATCATTCTGTCGAGTTTCTCTACT
>CAILMA010000557.1 GCA_903835145.1 uncultured Bacteroidota bacterium | reverse complement strand
CACCACGATCACCGCATGGCTATCCTGGATGCCTTTCACTGCATATCCCCATCTGCGCGCCAGTTTCAGCGCAGTTTCCACCGCTTCCGCGCCGCTATTCATCATCAGTGCCTTATCATAGCCGAAAAGCTTCGTAAGCACCTCTTCGCACTGTCCCAACAAATTATTGTAAAACGCACGTGAAGTAAGGGTCAGTATTCCTGCCTGTTCACGCAATGCCTCTACCAAACGCGGGTGACAATGCCCGTGATTCAGCGCGCTGTACGCCGCCAGGAAATCATAGTATCTCTTACCCTCAGTATCCCAGACAAAAACGCCTTCGCCACGCGCAATCACCACCGGAAGCGGCGCATAATTATGCGCTCCGTACGTATTTTCCAGCTCCATCGCCTCCTCCGCATTTACATAGCGAAAAGTATCTTTATCTGTGTGCATAATTATTGAATTTATGGGGCAAATTTACGGAATATTGGTTGGAAAGTTGCAAGGTGGCAAAGTGGAAAGATTGACATAGCCATAATCATCTTCTTAACTATGAAAATAAAGAGTTGTCATTCAGTAGGAACCTTGCCAGTGCCAAAGATAAAAGGTAAACATGGGTAGGATGATAAGTAACAAATATTCTTTACCGTCATTGCAGTGTCTCCTGAAGGGCGGGTTTGTGGGTTGAAGGGATGCTGCGTTGTTTTGCTTACATTCTGACCTCACCCCCATCCCTTCACCCAAGGAGAGGGGAGTAACTCAAGGATTCGTTCGTGTTTGCTACAAAACTGTGATGCCGCCTGCATCAGGAGCTCCACTTTATTATTTATTATTCAATATTTCCTTGGGCGTGCCCCTTCAGGTCGGGCTATACGCTGCAAGTCCTCGCATGTTGCCAACGCACGAAAACCCTGCGCTGCTGTGGGCTTTCCGCGGTACCTGTCCCGACTATTCGGGATCCCTCACGCGGCTGACGCGGGAGAAAACCCGAAAGAAAAAAAACTACATGACTTATCTATTATTTTTAAGCAACTCTATTGGATTAAATTTTTCATCTGCTATGTTAAGGCTATCGGTATCGTGAAAAGTGCTAACTAAAAAGGTAGTCATTTCTAACTGTATTCCATCGTTTTCAAAACCCCCATTAGTTTCTTTGTAAGCAAAAATTTTATCGGGATTATTCTTCATTTCTTCACAAGGTGAAAAACAATGAGAAAGTTCCGTTCTTAACCCTTGCTCATCTTCAAAGTAATACCAAGTTTGAGTAATAGTTGTTGCTTCTTTTCGTTTCAGTTTTAATACACCACTTTGTGGTATTTTATAAATTAATTTTCCATCTTCTATTATATCATCTAATCCATCCGATTGACCATAAGCCACTAAAACAATGCCTTTAAATCCTTGAGGTAAAATGTAAACTTCTTGCTTTGCGGTGGACTTAAAATAAATTAATTCCCAAACTACCGCTACAAGTACTATTAACAATATAATACCAACTATTATCATTATCCATTTTCTCATATGTTATTTTTTTTCAAATTATCGTCACAGCAGTGTCTCCTGACGGATGGGTTTGTGGGTGGAAGGGACACTGCGTCGTATTCGCGAAGTCCTCTCCAAAACGCAGCCCATTCTTCGAGAGACTCCGCTGGAAAAGCTCTTTTTCCAAGTACATCAAATATACGGGCAAGTTTCCTTCTGAATGACATCTATGGACGATTTGTGTGTGTTTGTGTTTTGAATTTTGTTTTCATTATCACATTATCTAATTGGCACATTAGCACATTAATTCGTCATCCCCCTAACCCCCTGTCAAAGGGGGAATGCCCTTCGGGCTAAAATTGTTTTGCTATAAACGTGTGATGCCTACGGCATCACAACTCAAATTACATTCTTGCTCCTTGCTCCTTGATTCTTGATTCTGTTTTCTGTTTTCTGTTTTCTGTATTCTGTTTCCTGTATTCTACCTCTGACTACTTATTCCTTACTACTGAGTTCCTTCGGTTCCACCATAATCACTTCTTCCCTCTCGCAGACGACGGCGCCGGGGGCTGCTCCCTTGGGTTTGCGGACGAATTTGCGCAGGGTAT
>CAILMA010000556.1 GCA_903835145.1 uncultured Bacteroidota bacterium | reverse complement strand
TAGCGCTCAGTATAGATGTTGTCTTCATATAATATAACAAGGTAATAGTAAAAACTGTTTTTAAAATAGCAGAACCCTTTTCTGTTTAATGTCTTTTGGGGATTTTTAATGTCAACCAAACGTCATTTCCTCATGCAATTCAATGCACCAGGTTATTTAGCAATGGTAAACCGGACAACTTTCTTTTCAGACTCCGTTACAAATTCCAAAAAATACATTCCATCATTCAACTGTCCGTCAAAATCAATTTTAATTGTGTTTGCGCCAGCACTCAGCTCTTGTTCGTCAATACTTTTAACCAACGAACCGGACAGATTGAAAATATTAATAGAAATATTGCTTTTCGAAGACAGGTTGCAATTTAAATTGATGTAATTCTTTGCTGGGTTAGGGTACGCCGTAAGTTCCGTTGCCGTTTTTGAAACCGGGCTTACAGCGGTTGTAGCGAGTTGTGCATCAATAGCACTTTTAATAGCACCCGTATCCAGCGAGTTATTTTGAGTATAAATAATCCTATGATCCTGACCTGCCAAAACAACAATCTTTGGCATACCCATTATACCATAGTCACTTTCTTTAAAAGAAATATCCGAGAATGTCGTTGGCCGGAACAAGCCATTCGATACCTCCCAGCTGCTCAGCGTGGTGCAGGCAGTGTTTGCTGCATCGTCTGACACGTAAAAGAATACGCGCCCGGGGTGCGTTGTAGAATAGCTGTTGGCAACATTGTTGGCAGAAAGGGTAGGGCCCACACAAAGCCCGCAAGGCATCACAAATGAAACAACAATAATATTGCCGGCATCCAACTCTGCAAACAGATGATGAGAAATGCCATTACAATCATTTGCAGTAAAATCAGTGGCAGTTGTCTGGCTATGACCATAAAATCCATTGGCCAGTATTATTGCGAGGGCTAAGAGTCTTTTTTTCATTTCTGATATTTATAATGCAAAAGTAGGAATGTATGGTTAATATAGTGTTCAGTTAATTCCATGTCACCATTTCCGTTATCAATAAATGGCTGTTTTTGTCCTAATGTTGTTTATTTCGCCCTGTCGTATTGGCAACATTTATGCAACTTACTATAAGCAATATCATCGCCATGCACCTCATCGGTATCATAACCTACAGCAGCTATCTTTTGTTTTATCTGCAACAGATTAATCTTTTCTGTATCGTAAGTCACTACCAATAATTTTGTCTTTGGGCTCCAGTTCTTTTTCATCACCCCATCTCGTTTTTTAAGGGAACCCTCTATGTTTTCCTTGCACATGTCACAGTTGCCATAGACTTTAAAGGTGTCCGTCTTTGCCACACTTTGTGCAAAACCAGAACTGATAGAAAAAGAAAACAACAGGAATAGAATCGATAACCTCAACGTGGTGTTCATAAAGCTATTTTTAAATGTTTAGAGTTCAATTGTTTCGCCTATCGCTGGCAATATTAGTTCCTTACCTGCTTTTCTGAATTTTTCAATCGCACTGGCATTGTCTATTTTTATAAAGCCGAAAGTGTCAAAATGAACACCGATGATTTTATCACATTGTATAAACTCAGCCGCAATTATCGCATCATCTGCGTCCATGGTGAAATTTCCACCCACTGGTAATATTGCGAAATCAAGTTTTGCATACCGGGGTATAAGTTGCATATCCATCATAAGGCAGGTATCGCCGCTGTAGTAGAATTTTTGCTCCTTACCGTGCACCAGAAAACCACCAGGATTGCCACCAGCGGAGCCATCGGGCATGGTGCTGCTGTGCCATGCAGGCAGGAAATGCAATTTCCCAAAGTCGAAAATAGCCGAGCCGAAATTCATAGGATGGCAATTTTTTACGCCATTGTTCTGTGCCCAACCTACAACTTCATAGGCCCCAATCACTTTTGCTCCTGTGCGAATGGCTATCGCTGGCAAGTCAGCCACGTGGTCAGCATGCCCATGAGAGGCAAATATGTAATCTGCTTCTATTTTATCGGCATCCACTATTCCTTTGGCAAGTTCATTTCCGTTTATAAACGGATCGAACAACATTTTTTTACCTTCAGTTTCAATGAGAAAACAAGAATGACCGTAGTAAGTAAATTTCATATGGTATTTTGCGTTTTATTTGCGCTTAGCAAAGTTAATGGACAAACACGTACCAATACAAAGCCCTCTTAAATATTCACCACGTTTATTTAAGTCAATTTGCATTGGAAATGTAAAGAATAGGAAATAATAAATTTTGTCTGGCAACTCATAGCAGTTCTGTAGCCCGGCTTCCCGCGCCCAGCCGACCTTGCGCCCACCCGAAACTCCGCGGTTTGCAACCGCCGCAATAATCCAATCAAAAAAACAACCGTTCGGCGCCAGTCTCCGACGCGTCGCACCAAAAAGCAGGGTCAAGCCTCGTCCCCGGTTTGTAACCGGGATGCCCGCGGCATAGCGTTTGCAACGCCCCTCAATAACCAACAACTTTCAAGGCTAAAAACTCATAACTCATAACTCATAACTCCCTCACGTCACCACAAATAATTAATTTTTAGCACTAAATATATGGTAAAAAAAAATAGCTAAATTTCTTTTGTTTTTTTTGAAAAATAGTTCATAGATTCGTAACTATAAATAGCGATTGCCGATTACTTGTTTATTTGTGTTATTAACTTTGAGTTACTTTCTATCTGTTCCTTATTCAATTTATACCTGCTACACCGTTTTTGCCTTGCTCCGATTTATACCTGTTATTTCTTTTCACCTTTACACGACTGATTTAACTTTTATTAAAAAAAACTTTTAAATTTGAATACAAATGGCAACTTACAACGTTTTTTGTGACGATTTAGGGAGTGTGCTCAACCAAACTACGAGAGCAACTTCCGGAACTGCCTATGTGGCAGGCACATACATTGGCACACCAGCGTGTGCCGCAATTTTAGGTGGAGACAACCACCAGAATGGCTCTAATTATTCTACCATTATTAATGGGCACTTTAATTGCATTATTCCTTTTAGTGCAAATCAGCACAATACAATTGTTAACGGAGAAAATAATTTGTTGTCTGGTAGCAGTCATAATATTTTCAACGGTAACCAAAATTGCATCATCGGAGGTACCTATAATAGCATTTATAACGGGCAGGAAAATTGCATCACTAATGGTGCTGTCCAGTCAACTATTATGAATGGCAACCTTAATGTTGTCCAGTCAGGTTACAGTTCCATTTTAAATGGTCAAAGCAACTGTATTAACTTATTTGCTGCTGTGGGCACAATCATAGGCGGCGCAACCAATCAAATTTGTGGCGTTCTTGGGTTTTTGGCTGGTAACAGCGTTATCGCAGGCGGAAGTTCAAACTGTATACAGGCAAGTACAGCTGCTGCAAATCATGGAGTAATTGGGGGCGGAAATAGCAACCAAATTATTGATAATATTACCTCCGGTATCCTCGGTGGTGCTGAAAATCAGATTTTGGTTGGGGCTGCTTGCAGCGCAATAGGAGGTGGCGATGGGAATAAAATTTGCTCGAATAGTGCTTTTGGATTTGTTGGGGCTGGAGGTGGAAACGTGATAAACGTCAATTCGAATTATTCTGCCATCGCTGGTGGTAACCAAAATTCGATTGAATCCAATACATCAGGAATCACTGGTGGCGAAAGAAACCAGATACACGCTGGTGCAACACATGGTTTCATCGGTGCAGGCTTTGATAATCAGATATTCGATTCGTTCGCCTACTCGTCAATAATGGGTGGTTTTCAAAACAATATTAATGGGAGTTGTTCCGTAATTGGTGGTGGGCAATCAAATAATGCTGCTGCTTCCTATTCGGTGATAGGCGGCGGCAGTAGCAATACTGCAAACGGATCAAATACCTTTGTGGGCGGAGGCGATACAAATCGGGCCAATAATCAATTTTCATTTATTGGTGCTGGTAAAGAGAATACGTCTACAGGGGATTGTAGTGTTATTGCTGGAGGATACAACCATGTTATTTTGAACGGGACCGCGTCCGTCATAGCTGGTGGTGATACCAATTCTATTGATGGAAGTTGCGTGTTTTTAGGCGGAGGCTATACCAATCAGGCAAATAGCCCTTTTTCGGCAGTTGTTGGCGGTACTTTGAATTGTGCATTAACTGATTGTAGTTTTGTCGGCGGAGGTACCGTAAACGAAGCATCCGGCATAAGTAGTTTTGTTGGTGGCGGAGAAACAAACACCGCGAGCTCAGATTATGCCGCAATTGTTGGCGGCACCGGTAACACTGCAAACGCAAGGTTTTCTTTCTTAGGAGGGGGTACAGGTAATACTGCTTCAGGAAACTTATCGGTCGTTGGGGGTGGAAATGAAAATACTGCTTCAGGTTTACTTTCTGTAATAGCAGGCGGCGATTCAAAT
>CAILMA010000555.1 GCA_903835145.1 uncultured Bacteroidota bacterium | reverse complement strand
GAGGTAATAAGTGGCCGAAGTATCGGGTGTGATCAAAGGATTGAGCACATTCGAAATAGATATGCCTGCAGTGGGAATCCACTGGTAAGTGGTGCCCGTGGTATCCCCTATGCAAAACACTTGAATAACCTTACCCTTACATATTGCGGTGTCCCTTGTGCTAACATTCGCACTGAAATCAGCGATTCGTATATTGATTGACGATTGAGCGATGCATCCGTTAGGTGCAAGTGCAGTGACTATATAAGTGGTAGCGGTTAATGGAGTAACGACAGGCTGTTTAATGGAAGGGTTGCTCAAGTAGGTGCCGGGTGACCAGCTGTAGGCAAAAGAATCATTACCAACTACATTTACCATGAATGAAGCACCGGGGCAAACTGTAGTATCCCGGGGAACAATAGTTACTGAAGTTATATTTATGCCTACAATAATGGAGTCAATTATTGGTGTGCAGGTAGTGCCAGGAAGCGAGGCGGTCATCACATAGGTCGTTGTAACAGATGGGGTAGCGGAAGGTTCCATTAAAGAAGGGTTGTCAAGCGAACTGGCTGGCGACCAACTGTAAGATAACCCGGCAGAGCCAGCCACAAGGATATGAACCGCGTTGCCCGGGCATATGCTGGTATCAGGTGTTATTATGTGCGCAAAGGGTACATCCTGTATATTAATAGTTGCACTATCAAGGATGCCACAACTGAGGGGCGAGATAAGGTAAAGAGACAATGTTTTGATCCCGGAGATGGAAGTAGCTATTCCCTGAACGTTAAAAGACGCAGAAGTAGCACCCGCAGGTATAACAATACTGTCAGTAAGAGCTACATAATCAGTGCTGCTTATTGCGCTGCCACCTGTACTATATCTTAAAACAGTAGCAGTACTTGCAGGTGTTGCTGTTACTACTTTCACAGTCGCCGGCGCACACCCTTTTACTATACTATTGGGTATTCCATTAATGGTTTGGCCAATTGAATCAGTTGTACTAAAATGGAATGTATTGGTAGATAGACTCCCCCCTTCAATGAACACACCTGAGTCGTATAGGTCGTTTCCTGCATCTACTATAGCAATTTTTATCCTGTATGTATCGCAAGGTATTACTGCATGCTGGGCTGTAAATACTTTGGTGTATCCGCGATAAGATGCTGTCGTCCCGCCGGCGTTGTTGATGTATAATGAGGTGAACGGCGACCCTGTACCCATTGATGTACAATTGGCGATGTTGCAGCCGGCGGTACTTCCTACCGTTCCACTGTTTACACTATTAACTGCTACCGGTATTGTGGTGCCGGGTACTACGGCAATATTAACACCGGGGTAAGTCGTAGAAATGCCCGGACCTGTGATAAAAAATGCAAAAGCATCATTGTAAACGCCACATGTTGACTGGCGATATTCTTCAGATCCGAACTGGTACCTGAAACTAACGGCATCTCCCTTTGGCACAAAATTAATTATAAGGGCGCATCCATCAGTATCAATCGTTGTGCCTCCGATAAAGCTGGCGAAATCCACATCTCCGGCCGAACGCAACCCCGTAGAGGTGAGCGAAGGCTCGGCTCCGGCAGCATCTGCCGCCTTGCCTGTGGAAAGAATAATACCGCTGTCCAGACTAATTGGCGTACCCATTGATACGAATGTCCCATTGGCACGGGAGTCACAAATCAATGTATCACTAACAATGGTTACTCCGGGGCCTGCTATTTTACTGGCCAGCGCCGCAGCACTATGTGACGGGCTTATAGTCAGTTGGCATTTGTTATGGCTGTGGCCATAAAGCGGGCCCTGCATTCCTTTTTTCCATTGTTGCCGCTTAGCCTAAAATGGCCAAACGATGTTCTGGTTGATGGGAAAAAAATCAGCGGCATTTTGAT
>CAILMA010000554.1 GCA_903835145.1 uncultured Bacteroidota bacterium | reverse complement strand
TCTTGCGCATGTCCGTAATAGGACGATATAGCCAGTAACGGCAATTATGGGATAACTGCAACATCGTATTGCTGATTTTTTACCAGCAATATTATCTATACTAAGGGCTGTTTGCAAGACGTGGTTGCCCGGAGGCTTACGTTGTACCTACAAAAAAACTCCCGGAAGACCGGGAGCTAAATAAATTATTCTGTTGATTTACATGTATTTTACTTCATCAGGCAAATTGTAGAAAGTAGGGTGGCGATATACTTTATCGGCCGCAGGGTCATAAAGCGATTCACTTTCTCTCGGGTCAGACGCATGAATAAACTTGCTTTCAACCACCCAGATACTTACACCTTCCTGACGGCGGGTATATACGTCCCGGGCATTTTCAACCGCCATTTCGGCATCAGCGGCGTGCAGGCTGCCGGCATGCTTATGGTCAAGACCAGCTTTGCTGCGAATGAATACTTCCCATAAAGGCCATTCTGACTTTTTTATTTCTTTATTTTCCTGATTCATTATTTGAAGTAGCGGTTATTATTTTTTAAAAATAGTCAACTTAATATTTGCTCATCGGTTGTTATGCCGCTTTCGCCTCACTGTTCTTCCGCTCTTTTCTTTTGGCTGCATATGCTGTTGCTGCTTCCCGCACCCATTCGCCGTCTTCCCACGCTTTCTTGCGGGTTTCAAGGCGTTGTTTGTTACATGGGCCATTGCCTTTTACCACGTTTTTGAACTCTGCCCAATCGATAACTCCAAAATCATAATGGCCGCGGGCTTCATTCCATTTCAGGTCTTTGTCAGGTAATGTAAGTCCAAGTACCTTCGTTTGCTCTACTGTAACATCTACAAATTTCTGGCGAAGTTCATCGTTAGTAAAACGTTTAATGCGCCATCTTACACTGTTTTCAGTATTCGGGCTTTCTGCATCGGGAGGGCCAAACATCATTAATGACGGCCACCACCACCTGTTGAGTGCATCCTGAGCCATTTTATGCTGTATTTCTGTTCCTTTTGCAAGCGTGAGCATTATTTCAAAGCCCTGACGCTGGTGAAAACTTTCTTCTTTACACACTCTTACCATTGCTCTGGCATAAGGGCCATAAGAAGTGCGACAAAGTGGCACCTGGTTCATAATGGCAGCGCCATCTACCAGCCAGCCAATTGCGCCCATATCGGCCCAGGAGATAGTAGGGTAGTTAAAAATGGAAGAATATTTTGCTTTCCCGCTGTGTAGTTGATCATACATCTCGTCGCGGCTGATGCCAAGCGTTTCGGCTGCACTGTAGAGATATAGTCCATGGCCGGCCTCGTCCTGCACCTTGGCAAGCAAAACTGCTTTGCGGCGCAATGTTGGGGCACGACCTATCCAGTTACCTTCAGGCAACATACCAACGATTTCGCTGTGGGCATGTTGTGATATCTGGCGGATAAGTGTTTTCCTGTAATCCTCAGGCATCCAGTCTTTAGGCTCAATAGTAAGGTCGTCATCTATCTTAGCATCAAAGTGTTCCTGAAAAGAATGTACTGTCATGAGCTTGCTGTTTTATAATGCAAATATAAGTCAATAATAAAACGGTTCTAACGAAAAAACCGGATATGCTATAAGTAGTTTCAAAGGGTTATTAGTTGTTTTCTATTTAGTTACCTATTGGCGACTAACTAAGATTATCAGAATATCCCAATCAGCTCCTTTAAATCAACGATTTCGTGGGTCGGTTTACGTTCATGAGGTTTCTGATGAGGGTTGAAATATACGGTGTCCCAGCCTGCATTTATGGCGCCGAGGATATCAATGTCTACTGCATCGCCTATCATTATGCTTTCCTCTTTTTCCGCTTCTGCAACTTTTAGCGCGAAATCAAAGATGTCCTTGTGCGGTTTCATGCTGTTGCACTTCTCAGATGTGATAAGGTGCGTAAAGTATCTTGAAATGCCAGAGTACTGCAGCTTGAGTCTTTGCGTGGTTTCAAAACCATTGGTGATCAGGTGCATTATGTATTGCTTTTCCTTGCAGTAGTCCAGCATCTGCACGGTATTGGGCAGCAGTAGTTTCTGGGTAGGTAATAGCTCGAGATATGCAATGCCAAGCTCATGGGCAAGAGCTGTGTCTGCAATTTTAAAGTCGAGCAGCATCAGCCACATTCTTTTCCAGCGCAGTTCATCCCTCTTAATATAGCCGTTTCGATATCGTTCCCAAAGCTTGTCATTCTGGAAATTATAGACTTTGAACAACTCTTCAAAATCGGTTATACCGCGCCCCGCGAGGTCGTATTCATGGTATAATTTGTTCAAAGTGGCCCTCGAATTCTTGTCAAAATCCCATAGGGTGTGATCAAGGTCAAAGAACAGATGTTTGTATGTTTTGGCCATTTTTTTGAGATTTTTGAGGTTGTTTTTTAAAGAGGTGTGTTCTGCAAAGCTTTGTAATAGCGTCGGAAACACATACTATAAAATATACCCAGTGTGTTGACTGTGCCAGTGAAGTCAGGGTTTAATACCCACGTTGAATTGGGTATAACAAATGCTGGTTTGGGTTTATTTTCAGTAGGCATTTGGTGCTGAAAAACGGCGCTTAGCTGAAATAAAAAAGCCATTCCGCATGTGTTCGGAATAGCTTTTTTAGAGATTGATTCAATTATTTTTTACGATAATAGATCCTATCGTCATTGAATTCTGTAAGTGCCTGAAGTGGGGCATTTGCCATGCGCTCATAAATACGGGAGATCTCGATTTGCTCCTTGTTTTCATGAACTTCTTCCAGGTTATCAGCGTGAACTGAAAATTCATCCAGTTTGCGATGAAGTTCTTCTTTCATATTAACAGAAATCTGGTTGGCACGCCTTGAAATAACCGAAATGGATTCATAAAGATTCCCGGTTTTATTTTTAAGTGCTATTACATCACGTGTTTCGATCAATGGATTCACTGATGCGAATGATTTTTTACTTGTGCTCATCTCGGATTTTTTTTACGTTATTGGATGCTTCTAAATTTAACTTTTCACCATCAGCAATATATTTCGACTGCGGATAATTATCTTTTAACTCTCTGAAGGCGTTGAGTGCATTGGCATAGCGTTCTTCCTGTTTAGTAGGTACGCTTGCTTTTGCATATTTCAGCCATGCTTTGAGTATCATGTATTGGTAAAGGTCTGTATTCGGCGACTCAGGATAATCGCGCATTACACTTTTGTAGGCAACTGTAGCAGCTTTGAACTGACCAATGTTGAAGTACAATTTTGCGGCATCGGCTTCCTTCGATTCCAGCTTTTTATGCATCTGGTCGATATAATCGTTTGCTTCTTTAAGCCTGGTAGATTTAGGATAGCGGTTTACATAGGCCTGCAATGCTTCCAAAGCTTTTATTGAGTTGGTTTGATCGAGCGTATAACGTGGGGCATACTTGAAAAGACATACGGCACTCATAAACTCGCACTCTTCGGCGTCTTTGCTCGTAGGGAAATACTCAGTAAAATTTTTGAAATAGTATGATGCTTCTATGTAATCCTTGAGATAGAAGAAGGTATAGGAGTACTTGTAAAACAGCGCTTCATAGTTTCTGGTGCTCTTCATGATAGGCAACAGATCCTTGTAAAGCTCCGCCGCATGGGCATAGTCTTTCTTATCGAAGTACTCATTAGCTTTTGTAAGCTTATAGTTCACATCGCTGCTCTTCCTCACTTTTTCGAAGTTGCCACAGGCAACAAGCAGAAAAGACAAAAGGAATAAATACAATAAATTTCTAAAGCGTGAGTGCATACAGGGCAACAAAGGTATTGAAAAAAATTGTTTCTCGCTCACTGAAAATGGAAAAGTGTGTTAAAGTAAAAAAGAGCGAGTTGCATTGTGGAAAATGCGCAAGTGTGCGGATAGAAAAATATTTTTTGACGTCGGAATCGGGTTATCAACACATATATTGAATTGTGGATAAAAATGTGGATAACTCATTTTTTGAAAAACTGCGAACGAATATTATTTAAAAGGTTGAAAATCAATTATTTGCACTTTAGAATCTGAAGAAATTGAGATTCGTTTTTGGGGTTTTCAACACTTTTATTGCGTTATGCACAACAATGCACAGGTTATCAACAATTCTTTGTGGAAAACTTATATGAAATAAATTCGATTCACCCTGCTAAAGTGTACCGAAAATGTTTCATCTTTGTATTCAAAGTGGGTCAAAGTGGTTGATTTTGGGTCAAAATGGTTGAAAGAAGGTAATTTTAGGTAAAAAGCATTCAGTTTTATGAAGAAGTTCAGGGGAGTATTTGATGCAGTGTTAGACGCCAAGGGGCGTATAGTACTGCCTGCGCCCCTGAGGAAGCTGCTTCCCGAAAATTTTGATGGGTGTTTTGTTATCAATGAAGGACTTGACGATTGCCTGACTGTATACATGAAGGAAACATGGGACCCGATTGCTGACAGGATAGATGAAATGCCAGACCTGGACCCGATAGT
>CAILMA010000553.1 GCA_903835145.1 uncultured Bacteroidota bacterium | reverse complement strand
GGCATTGGTGATGGTAAGCTCTTCGTGATCTGCGAGATAGTCGCTTTCTATGGTTATTGCTTCTTTTGTGGGGTTGGGGAATATTTTTACCGAAAGACTCCGCTGCAGCTGCGGCGCACGCTCTGTAAGGCATTGCGGATCCATAGGCCCAAGGCAGCCGTTGCTGTCTACTTTTATAACCCATGCCTGCTGTGTGGTATTGCCATAGTAATGGTAGTTATCATCTGACTCTCCGCAGAGTACAAAACCGCCATCAGCGGTTTGCTTCATGTCGTAGATGTAACCCAGTAAACTATCATTGTGGTATGAATATTTTCTCTGCCAAATTCGATCCCCATTTGGGCGATATTTTATCAAACTCGCAAAATTTCTACTCCATTCACCAATTGTATCGGATGAATTAAAACCGCCAATTATTTCTCCTGCTACAACAACATTACTATCCGGCAACTCTTTGATTACACTAAGCATTTCGTCAAAAATGGTAGAATAAATTGTACTAAATGTATCGTTCCAAACAACATTTCTATTACTGTCTAATTTTTCAATCCAACCTTTTGACACTATCTCATCAGTTCCGCCACCGGCAGAAATTTCATGCCCATTACCCATTCCGCTGTATATGTATCCACCGTCCTTTGTCTGAATAAAATCATAATTGGGTCCCGTTTCTTTTGTTGCTGCGCTCAGCCAATCCCAGAGTTGTCGACCGGATGTGTCCGTTTTAATAATTTCAGCAAAATAATGAAGCCCTGTTGGAACCTGATTGTCATTAGCTTTCAAACCTAAAATAAGATAACCGCTATTCGTGACCATCAGCTTTTCAGCAAAATTGTCGAAGTGGTCAGCACCGTATTGTTTGCTCCACTCTACATTAAAATTACTATCCAATTTATACAGCAAAAGCTTTTGCTCAAAGAGTCCCCATACAGTTGAATCAACACAAGAATTAGTACACAACACAAGCCATTCGTCGGTACCAGTCGGTTTAAAATCTACAAGATTCCAGAACTGATCAGGACAAGAAAACTTGTCGTATTCACGGTGCCAAAAAACCTCACCCACCCCATTGTATTTTACTATAATATTACGCCCGGCAGATGTATCCACGTCTGACGCACCATAAATAAAACGATTGCTGTCTATTGGAATCAGGCATCCGTTGCAAGGATACATATTACTATATGGCAAAGTAAAAACAGAGTCGAGTAGCACATTACCATTGCTATCTAATATTGTGAATGTAATACCTATAGCAGGAGCATAGGTACTATCTCTTACTAAGCCGGTACAGTAATACCTATTGCCCACGGGCACAATTGAATTGATCGATGTATTATATGAATGAAGCGTGTAACGCCTGTTAAAATACTGCTGGGCCTGGGAGGAGAACACCCCCAAGCCCAGTAATATTGTTAGAATAGCTCTTTTCAAACCCATACCTATATAGACGAACAAACATCATCAAATCTTTGCTCCGTGAAAATAATCAATATTTCATAATCTTACCCGTTTGTACAGAGCTGCCGGCGGCTGATATGTAGTAGATGTAGACCCCGGTTGGCCAGCTTTTTATGTCTATGCGCTCGCGGGTACTCGTGACGCGCTGGGTGAGCAGGCTTTGCCCTACGGCATTGGTGATGGTAAGCTCTTCGTGATCTGCGAGATAGTCGCTTTCTATGGTTATTGCTTCTTTTGTGGGGTTGGGGGATACCGATATTCCAGCAAGGTCACTTAGTTTACCTATCCCCAGGGGCGGGGTTCCGAACTCAGCTACATAACAAAAATTATGTGAATGCGAAATGCTATCGGTGAAAGCTCCACCGGCATAAACGTTGAAATTTCTATCGACACATATAGCATTGACTCCTGAATTTGCATTTAATGGGCTTGTTCCTGTCAACTCGCTCCATTCATTTGTCCGATTATCGCATTGCGCAACATTTCTTTTGCCGAATGTATCAGTAAACTCACCAGCAGCATATAAAAATTTATTATCGCTTAAACAAACTGCAGAAATATAACTATTGGCATTTAGTGAGCCAACTTGTCTCCAATTAAGACCGTTCCATTTAAATACGTTCCCAAATGTTATTCCAGACGGGGTATGTATAAAATTTACAGCAGCATAAATATTGTGTAAAGAATCGACAACTATTGATTTGAATCCAATGAAGGCTTTCGTTGTCCCAGAATCAACGCCCATCCCTAATTCGCTCCAGGTCTGAGTTATAGGACTGTATTTCGCCACATAAACGCTGCCCATCATATCGCTAAAATTACCTGCGGCATAAACATTAAAGCTATCATCAACACACAAAGAATAAATGAAACCATTTCCATAAAGCCCATTCAATTCGCGCCAATTTGTCCCGTTCCATTTAGCAACATAGCACTGCCCTACACTATTTCTAAAATTTCCCGCAGCATAAACGTTTCCACTATCGTCAACACAAATTGAATTAATGACACCATGTGCGTTGAGCGCATTTATACCAGTGCCAAGTTTGCTCCACCTCAAACCATCCCATTTTGCTACATATTGGTGACCTTCCGGAAAAACGATACTACCGCTATCGGTAAAATACCCGGCAGCATACAAATTGTTTTGCCGGTCAATACAAACGGTAATAATTCCATCATTTGCTTTAAGCCTATCAATCCCTGTTCCTAATTCTTGCCAGTGGCGCGCCAAATGATCCCATTTAGCTATATAGTAGGGCGCAAACGCATAGGCAGAATCTCTAAAATCACCCGCAGCAAATATATTGCCATTTGTATCTGTACATACTGCATATATCCAACCTTCGCCATTCAGCGCATTGGCCCCACTCCCCAACTCAAACCACCCCTGCCCATGGGCGACAGGAAGGAGGGTAACTATCAATAAAAGTAAAAGTATGTTTTCATTATGAGGGGTGATGGTCTGCAGCTGGCAACCACCCGTCTATATTAAGAAAATATTCTGGCATTGAAAAGTTTAGTTCACTGTCAATTTCCAGAACTATTTATCAGGTGATTATGCATATTTTTTTTGCTCCTGCGACAGTGCGTGCCAGAGCTAAACAAGAGCGGGAAACAGAGCGGGAGCGAAGGGTACTGTTGCTCGTCTTGCTTTAATGCAAAACAGCCCGCTCAGAGGAGCGGGCTGCAATATATTGGTAACTGTTTTTTTAATTTTAGAGCATCATAGCTGCATCGTCGCCACTGTTATCTGGCGCGGGTGCTGGTGCTGCTTCGTGCTGAGGTTTGTTGTTGTGCTCCGGGCGTGGGCCACGGTCGCCCTGCGGGCGGTCATTTCTCGGGCGATCGTTGCGGCCTTTATCGTTGCCTCTGTTACCACCTCCGTTTCTGTCGCCCCTTGGTCTGTCGCCACGGTCGCCGCCTTCGCTGCGCTCGCGTTTTTCAGGCTCTACATAACCATCAGGTTTTGGCATCAGTACTTTGCGGCTCAGGCGCAGTTTGCCTGTCTTAGGGTCGGTACCTACGAGTTGTATTTTTATCTTGTCGCCTTCTTTCAGTACACCATCAAGCGTTTCAAGGCGCTTCCAGCTTACTTCAGATATGTGCAGCAAGCCTTGCTTGCCCGGCATAAATTCTACAAACGCACCGAAAGGAACAATGCTCTTCACCACACCTTCGTAGGTTTCACCTATTTCCGGTATTGCTACTATGCTCTTAATCCAGTTCTTAGCCTTATCAATACTTTCTTTGTTGGCAGAGAATATCTTAATAATACCTTCCTGTCCTACTTCTTCAATATTGATTTTGGTTCCGGTTTCGCGCTGCATTTCCTGTATTACCTTACCACCAGGGCCTATGATAGCGCCTATGAACTCGCGGTCTATCACCAGCTGCTCAATACGTGGAGCCTGAGGTTTCAGGTCAT
>CAILMA010000552.1 GCA_903835145.1 uncultured Bacteroidota bacterium | reverse complement strand
TAAGTTAATGGCGTTATTGGCCCGTGCTACGGAAACGTTTATTTTCGACTGCTTTAAGAAGGGTTGATGTAGCAATGCATAATCAATGCAATCAGTCAAAGAAAGAGATTCCTGATGTTCCATATGGGCAGAATTTTGAGAAAACCCTGCAAAAGGGGAAACGAGAATGGACGCAATTAAAATGGAAATACAAAACCTATGTTTTACAATCTTAAAACCTTTCTTATCCATTCGGCGTTGCAAGTTGTTGTACGATAAATAACCCATGCTTAGACTAACTAAGATTCAAAAAGTAAAAAAACAGTCAAAAATTTCTCAAATAACAAATGGAAATAATGATGATTAATTACACAATGAATAATAGCGTTTTAATCAAACGCCACCACGCAAAAAAATCGTGCCAGCAAAATAAAGCAGCGTAAATTTTGCGAAATACAACAAAATATTATTTTTCAAACTTTTAATGCTTACTCTGGGAACGGATTAAAAAGCGAACGGTTATTGATACAAGCAACAGAGCTGCCAGAGCGCAGGAAATAGTGAGATTTATCACATAAATTGAATCAACATACTCATCTTGCTCAGGCTTAGTGAGGAAATAGGAAAGTCCGAAAAAAGTAAGCAGCAAAATATATAGCCAGTATTTGAATATTTTATTTTGAGGCCGTGGATTGTGTGTTAACGGCATCCGTTTTACGTAGAAGATGATATATAAGGCACCTGCCAACGAACAAAAATATTGCAGAAAAATATATAACCGGTGGCCAAAAACTTTAACATTCGAAGTAATAGAATCGGCATAATATAGATTCAAATGGGTAACCGCATCCCAGATAAGGTGGGAAAACACACCGATAAACAGGGAATAAATTACCACAAACGGATGCTTTTTGCAATAGTCTAACCAGTCCAATTCCCGCAACGAATTCAGTCGGTTCCGCAGGCCAGCCGGTAAATGGTCGATCAAGGGTCCTTTTACAAAAAGGTGAAAAACAAATGTGAGGACAAGCGCCAACGGCCAATCGAACCAAAATAAACCTAACCAGGTATGACTATAGATTTTTTCATCACCGAATTTCAGGAACGTCTCAAAATCCGGCGCCATACTACCCACAACGAGCCCTGTACCTGATAAGTACTTGCCGCGCTTGTTAATAAACGGCAAAACAATTGCCGGATGGGAAAAAGTAAATGGCATCGTTGGCTCAGGAATCAATTGTGGAAATCAGTTAGCAAATGTATTTCTATCGGCTAAAAAATCTCCGGGCAGCATCAATAGTTTTATCAATATCTTCACGCACCAAAGCCGCACTCAAAAACCAGGTCTCAAACGCTGATGGAGGCAGGTAAATACCCTCATCAAGCAGGAAATGGAAGAATTTGTTGAACAGGGTGTTATTTGCAGCAGCAGCATCAGCAAAATTCCGAACTGGCTTTTCGCTGAAATGAACGCTTATCATGGAGCCGAGTCTATTAATGACATACGGGGTTTGGGCGGCCTTTAATACATCGTCCAGCCCTTGGTGCAGATAGGAGCTCATCACCTCAAGTTCCTGATAAATTGCAGGGTTATCCTTAAGAATTTTAAGCGTAGTGTAGCCGGCCATCATCGCAATAGGGTTGCCGCTGAGGGTACCTGCCTGATAAACATTACCCAGCGGTGCTATGTGTTGCATTATTTCTTTTTTTCCGCCGAAGGCCCCAACAGGTAGCCCACCGCCTATTACTTTCCCGTAAGTAACAAGGTCAGCATTAATGCCGAGCTTTTCCTGTGCACCACCCTGCGCAAGCCTGAAACCGGTCATCACTTCATCAAAGATCAACACAATCCCTTCTTTATCGCAAAGTGCACGGATTCCCTCAAGGTATCCCGGCACCGGAGGAATACACCCCATGTTACCAGCAACCGGCTCTATTATTATAGCGGCAATCTCGTTTTGGTTCAGCTTCACCATTTGGGTGAGTGCCTCAAGATCATTGAATGCACACGTAAGGGTATCGGCAGATACACCGGCCGTTACACCGGGCACGGTTTGAATATTAAATGTGGCTACCCCACTTCCGGCCTTTACCAAAAAAGCATCTGCATGCCCGTGGTAGCAGCCTTCAAATTTTATAAATTTATTCTTGCCGGTGTAGCCGCGCGCAAGCCTCAGCGCGCTCATGCACGCTTCGGTACCACTGCTCACCATACGCACCAAATCAACGTTCGGAGCCATACTCTTGATTAACTCCGCCATTTCAATTTCCAGCTCGGTAGGCGCGCCAAATGAGGTACCTTCTGCTGCTTTATCAACAATTGCCTTTGTAACCGGCTCGTAGGCATGCCCAAGTATCATAGGGCCCCAGGAGTTAATATAGTCAATGTATTGCTTCCCATCTGCATCGGTCATGTATGCCCCTTTTGCACTCTTCATAAACACTGGCGTACCGCCTACACTTTTAAAAGCCCTTACCGGAGAGTTAACACCACCGGGAATAGATTGCTGCGCACGGGAAAACAATATTTCGCTATTTGAATACACTTTATATAAATTTATTTTATTTAATGATGAAATGAAATCTTTTAGTGCAGATTCCGGCGCAAATTTACCACCGAAATCTGATATTTCCTTTCGCTTAAAAGAGCTCGGGCGAAGATGTCAAAAATTATTGCCTTTTGGCCGGGAAGTTTGCATTTCCCTTAAACATTAGCAATTAATTCAATTAATTAAGGGAACCAACGTTAGACTGCGATTTGCATCATTCTTTTTCGAGATGCGACTATCGGTGGTGAAAACAGACGATGACAAAATTGAAAAAAACAAAAAATCCATGGATAATTTCTTCTCGAAAAACACGCTGCGATGGCTAATTTATATTTAGCTTTGTATTTCTTCCCACTTCAAAAAACCGTTTTACTTATGTCCGCTGCCGCAAACCAGCGTCAATTCATTATACAGCTCATTTTTATAGGCGTTGCGTCTGTAATATTGCTACGTCTTTTCTTTCTTCAAAATTTCGAATCGAAGTACAAGGTAATGGCTAATGATATTGCCATTTATAAAAAAGTTGTTTACCCTCCCAGGGGTATCATTTATGACCGGAATGGTAAGGTAATGCTTTCCAATACTGTCATCTATGATTTGATGGTTACCCCCCGAAATATTAAGCAGTTTGATACTGCTCAGTTTTGTTCTGCAATGGGAATTGATGTGCCTGGTTTCATAAAAATTATGAAGGGTGTTATGACCCGAAACATCGATGTTCGCCAGAGCACGTTTATGGAGCAGCTCAGCCCCGAGCAAACCGCCCGTTTTCAGGAGAATGCCTTTCTCTTCACTGGGTTCGAGCTTGTGGAGCGCAACATCAGGGAGTATAAAAATGAAACAGCCGGCATAGTACTGGGGTATATAGCCGAAGTATCGCCGGAAATGCTCAAGGTACCTCGCTACACATCGTACCGCCAGGGAGACTATACAGGCCGCAGCGGCCTTGAGCTACAGTACGAAGAAGTACTCAGAGGCCAGCGGGGAGTGCACTTTTTGGAACGGGACAAATTCAATAGGCCAAGAGATCCTTATCGCAGTGGAGCTCTTGATACACAGGAAATATCGGGCAAATCGCTCGAATTATATCTTGATGCCGACTTGCAGGCCTATGCTGAAAAACTTATGGCCAATAAAATAGGCAGCGTTGTGGCAATAGACCCGAAAACGGGAGGTATACTTGCCATGGTGAGCAGCCCTTGCTACGACCCGAACCTACTTCGCGGCCGTGACCGTGCGAAGAATTATGGAAACCTTTACCGGGAAGCCACTCGCCCACTCTTTAACCGCGCTACCCAAGCCATGTACCCGCCGGGCTCCACTATTAAACCCATGACTGGTCTTGTGGCACTTAGTGTTGGTGCTATAACGCCGTCGTATGGGTTCCCATGTTATGGTAGTTACAATTACTGCGGAAGGCCAATTGCGTGCGAGCATAAAGAAGGCGGACACGCAGCTAATTTCCGACTCGCGCTCGCGCACTCCTGCAACTCGTATTTCTGTCACATTTTCCGCCTTACAATAGACTACAAAAGCTTCAGCAGCGTAAAAGAAGGACTACAGCGCTGGCACGACTACTATATGGCATTCGACTACGGGCACCCAACAGGAATAGACCTTCCATTTGAAAAAGGTGGAAGCCTCCCTGACTCCAATACTTATAACAAGATGTACCACAACACCTGGAACTCCTGTACCGTTGTATTTGTGGGTATGGGCCAGGGGGAAATACTGCTAACACCACTACAGATGGCAAATGGCATGTGTATTATAGCCAATAAAGGCTACTATTATACACCGCACTTCGTAAAATCAATTGGTAAAAACTTTAATGACACCGTCCTTAAAAAATACCACGAAAAACACGAAGTGCTGCATATACCTGACAGCACCTTCAATATTGTGCAGCAGGCAATGCAGGACGTGGTAGAAAGTGGTACTGCAGCAGGGGCTAAGATAGAAGGAGTAAACGTATGTGCGAAAACCGGCACGGCTGAAAACAAAGCAATAGTAAATGGTGAAGTGATAAAGATGGCCAATCACTCTATGTTCGTTGCTTTCGCACCACGTGAAAACCCGCGCATAGCGATAGCAGTTGCTGTAGAAAACGCTGGCTTCGGAGCTACCTGGGCAGCACCTATTGCCAGCCTACTTATGGAAAAATACCTGAAGGATAGTGTAACGGTAAAACGAAAAGCGGTTGAAGACAAAATGGAAAATGCACATTTGATCAACAAATATGTTTATTCCATTGACTCTGCCACCCGCCTTAAAGATCTAAAAAATTACCAGGCAAGGATGGAGCGCAGGCATATTGCT
>CAILMA010000551.1 GCA_903835145.1 uncultured Bacteroidota bacterium | reverse complement strand
AGATACGGGAATGAATAAAATTATCCACCCATTCGTGCAAACTCCTTTAAGTATTTTATTCACATTAAAACTTCATCAACTCCATAAAAAATGATAGCTATTTTTTCTTGCCGTCTTTCTGCGTCTGAATAAAATGTTCAAATTCGGCAAGCGAAAAACTGCTGAGGTTCCGGCCAGCTGTGAGCCCTCCTTTTTGGGCAGTCATTACGCCATAAAGAATATCGTTATATCCGGTTATACTGTGTGCATCGGGGTCTATGGAAAGCATAGCGCCTTTTTCCAGCGCATACTCCACCCAGTGCCAATCCAGATCGAGGCGGCGCGGATGGGCGTTTATCTCAATCACTACGTTATGCGCTACGCATGCGTCAATAATGGCCTTGTGATCAAGTGGGTATCCCTTTCTTGATAACAACAGCCTGCCGGTTGGATGCCCGAGGATAGAAGTATAAGGATTTGCTATCGCCGCCATAACCCTTGCCATAGCCTTCTCTTCACTCATTTTGAGATTGCTGTGTACGGAGGCAATGACCAGATCAAACGTAGCAAGCACCTGTGGGCTGTAATCGAGGTTGCCGTCATTAAGAATATCTGCCTCTATGCTTTTAAACACCCGGAATGGTGCCAGTTTAACGTTGAGTGCGTCAATTTCAATGTGCTGTGCCGCTATGCGGTCAGGGGTAAGTCCATTAGCATAAAATGCGGCTTGGGAGTGGTCGCTCAAAACCAGGTACTCAAAACCCTGATCTCTTGCAGCCAGTGCCATTTCTTCTATCGTGCTCATACCGTCGCTCCATTTGGAATGCGAATGTATGATTCCCTTTATGCTGCTTTTCTGAATGAGCTCGGGTAAAGAATGCCGGCTTGCCTGCTCTAATATTGCCGGCAATTCTCTTCTGGCCGGCGGTATGAATTGCAATTTATTATGTGTAAATATTTCTTCCTCCGAAGTCGGATGCTCCGGAAGTTGGTAACGGGTATTGAATTCGGCTAAAAACTCGTCGCTTCCGGTGGTTAAAAACAATGTCTTGTAAAAGCTTTTAGTACCCGCCAAATGAAACAAAAACTCAGGCTGTGCTGGCACGAGTATTTTAATTTCATCATTGCCCAAGTCATCAACAGTCGCTCCATCAATCTTATTGAAATATTCAGACAGTTGGTGGCCCGTTAACTCACTAACAAATTCGATTACATTAATAGTGTCCATTTGTCGCCTCACTGCACCAGTTACTAAGGTGTTCAGCCCGTAGGTTTGAGATAGCCCAGCGACTATGCTCGCTGCAATGGCATTGGCTTCCGCCCAAAGAAAGTAACCTTGATTTTGCTTAATGTAGGTGATGCTTTGCAATACGCTTTCCTGCGACTTGGCTCCAAATCCTTTTAATGTTATGAGGCGGTTTTCCTGACATGCATACTCCAACTCACCTATGGATTCTATACCGAGCTCCTGCCAGATCACTGCTATTTTTTTAGGGCCAAGGCCCTTTATTTGCAGCATATCGAGTATTCCGGGCGGCGTTTTTGATATGATTTCATCAAGAGCTGCAAGTCTGCCAGTGCTCATGAGGTCAAGTATTTTTTTACCTGTCGACTCCCCTATTCCCTTCATGCTGAAAAGCTCAGGTGCGCTCATCTCACTTATTTCCTTTGGTAGTTTTTCGATATTGAACGCTGAAATACCGTAAGATTTAGATTTAAAGCTATTTTCCCCGTGGATGTCCATGAGTTTTGATAAAAGTGAGAATTGGTCGGCTACCTGGTCGTTGGTCATAAAAGAATGAATGAACCGTAAAAATATGGAAAATAGGTAGGCCGTTACCATACCGGGAGGCTATATTTACAGAAAATCAAGCGAAAGGCATCATTAGTATACCAGAGGGGTGAATTCTAAAACCCAATACCCGAAATCACGTAAAACATAAATCATAAGTGTATTTACTAATTATTAAAAAGTTTGCTTAAATTTCGCTACCTTACACCCTCTTCAAACAATAACTATGCCGTTGATTATCTGCGATGCCCGTTTCAGGCAAATTAATACTCCTTCCACTTTTGACAGAGATGTGACTACCCTGCTGAGGAAGGATCTTTTAAACAGTGGCGGCGAAACGCTCATCAAAAAATACCATCATTCGTTGCCCGCTTTTGGTGACAGCAAGTTTAAATACGGTATAAGGAAAGAAGTATGGATAAAATACCAGATGGAAGCCGGTGGAAAGTTTCTTGAGAAAACTTTTCCTGAAAGTACCTCAACTCACAAAAGCATCAATGTAGTGTTGCCTTAACAGCCAATATTTAATTGAATATTTGAGTGAGTTTATCGTTTTTCGGCTGTTGGTAACCGTCGCAATCATAACTTATTTTGTGGCGGCGTGCGTATCGCCCTTTTCATTTGATTTTATCGAAACCAGGTAGTCAGTGATTTTCTGTGCCGTAACAGAATCAATGGGTACATTGTAGGAGTGAATCATTTTATTCACTTCTGCCTTCCAGGTTTTAGCTGGAAAATCGGGCTGCGTGGTTATATAGCGAAGAGAGTGACACATGGCGCAATAAGATACAAAAAGGTCGTGCCCTTCTTTCTGAGGAAACTCAGGATTTTCAAAGTTAATGTTCATTTCACGCACGCCTCCGTTCACTGAAAAAGTATTTGCAGGGGTATTCATCACTGGAGCCGCACCCGTGAGCTTTTCGTCACTGTGTTTGCAACTGTAAATGGCAGCAGTAAACAATATAAAGGAGAGTCGGAGTATCTTGTTTTTCATAAGTTGATTAGTTCACATTTACATCTAAATGTTCAATAAAGCCCCTGGCGTAGCCGCTTTTGTTCCATTGCTGCGCTGGCTGTGTTTTACCATTTGCGTCGGTTGCTTTTACGCACAAGTGGTAAATCCCTTTTTTCGCCGGTACCCAATCGTAGTGCCAACGCCTCCAGGCAAACTTACCGAGCTCCGGATTGAGCTGGCAATTGGTCCATGAACTACCATCATCAAATGACAATTCTACTTTGTTTATTGGCGTGCCATCGTTAAAAGCAAGGCCCTCAACAGTAAAATGTTTCCCAGCTTCTACCTGTTGAGTTGCGTCTGGCTCCACGAATATCGAATGAAGATTAATATTAGTTATTGGTACCGTTGCTTTAGATATATTATCGGGCGATTCATTCATACCCGGGTTACTCGATACCTGATAGGCTTTTGCCATCCAGTAACCTTTAAAGGTATCGGTCATTACATTGATGTAATTGAGCGCTCCAACCCAATATGTAGCATACCAGCCGGGCACCACTAACTTGAGCGGGTAACCATTGAGCATAGGCAGCGGGGCTCCATTCATTTCGTAGGCAACTATTATATTGGTATCCATCGCCCTCGCAACACGCAATGCTTTAATAAATGGAGGAACACCAGCCATAGGTGGCATATCCATGCCCTGAAAAGTTACATCGACTGCATTCGGATTGACTCCGGCTTTTTCAAGCAGGTCTTTTAAGCGCACGCCTTTCCAGCGTGCATTGCCCATCGCACCATTTTGCCACTGGCTACCGGGCACACAGGGTATGAACGTAGCTCTTGAATTACCTGCACAAATAGCCAGAGCGGCAACAGAATCGGCCCGAAACTCATTTTTCAACTGGCTCATTGTGAAACTCAATTGCTTGTTCACCGCACCCTTTATGTATAAATGAAAGGTATCAATATCAATTTTAGTTACAATCTGGGACATGTGCCAGCGAACAAAAAAATACTCATTGGGAGTAAAGTCCTGCCGGAAAATCTTAAGTGGTGTTTCCAACTGTGGCGGCCGGTCGGTAAGCAGTATCATTTCCTTTTTCTCAGGATATACTGCCATTTTCACTTCTGGCTTTTTTGCAGCCGGCGCGGTTTCATTTTGACAGGATGAAAATGCAAAACAGCCAACAACAATTAAAAGTGAAAAAAAACAAGAATGCGTGTTTTTCAGCCAAAGCGAGGAAATAGTTTGTTCGAAATTCAATTTACTAATGTTGTTTGGGTTGAAGTTAGTAAAAATTCTATTCGTGAAAGCGGCCGGTAATAAAAAAACACTGTTGCCTAATGCGTTTTAGCGATACAGATAGCTTATTTTCTACAAACATAAATAATTGTTCCGTCATTATTTACAAATATCGACCCCGATAAAAAATAAAATCAATACGCACTTGAACAATTTTGCCCGGAGGTAGTAGCGAGCAAACAAAATTTTTGTTCATCTAAAGTTCAATCTGCATGGCCAGTCCTTCCCGCAGTTTTGAAAGTAAGGGATTTTTGCGCGCCATAGCTTCATACATCTCGCTTTTGCTGAGTATTTTCTCAGTTTGGTTTTCCGCTGTGGACTCATCAATTTGAATCTCAGTTGTAATACGTACCATTACACCAAGTTTCTCCCGAAAAAAATCAAGCATCACGCTGCGCTGGTCGCGCGCATAGGTATCGGTGAGTTCACTGGGAGAAATAATCCTGATCTCATCTGGCAGCATCACTTCCACCTTCATGATAGACAATTGGGCATGGATACTTGCCTTGCTTTCTGTCAGGAGATTGCGCTTGAAATCCTCAAAAACAGCATATACATCGGAGGGCATAAGCTCTTTTTGAGCTACTGCCTGCACTATTTCAACCTCTGAGTCAAGATCATCGAGCAAACTCCTGCTCAGCTTTTTTGTTGCTCCGCCGCCAGCTGCTGCCCGTGCCGGGAGAGCTATCGTTACAACATCTTTTTGCGCAACTGGCTGACTGGCAATAGGTTTAGTCACTTCAACGATTGACTCACTTAAGAAATTGCTTTCCGGCAGCGGTGCAGGTACATAGGTTTGCACAGGTGCCGGAGTCATTTCCGGAGGGGCAGGCAATCCAGCTTTTAAAGGTGCAGCTACCGGACTATAGTTTTTTTTTTCACTATCAGCATCCATGCTGATTTCACCGGCCTTTTTGCCATCCACGGCTTGAAGCACAAAACACAACCGTATCAGGCACATTTCTATGTGCAGCCGTTTATTGTTGGTATTTTTATATTCCAGCTCGCATTGGTTAAGCACGTTCAGTGAAGTCAATATGAACGATGGCGGACATTGATTGGCCTTCTCATAATAAATAGGTTTATGGTCATTGGGCACATCAAGCAACTTCACCATCCGGCTGTCCTTACAAAGAAGCAGGTTGCGTAGGTGCTCGGCAAGGCCATTAATCACCACATCGCCCTCAAATCCTTTTTCTATTGCTTTGTCCAGCATCAGCAGTGTGCCCGCAACATCTTGCGCAAGCAAATGATCGGTAAGGCTGAAGTAGAAATTAGCATCCAGCAGGTTCAGGTGCTCCATTGTGCCATTGTAGGTAAGCATCCCGTTCGTAAAGCTGGCTATACGATCGAGCATGGAAAGCGCATCACGCATGCAGCCTTCGCTCTTCTGGGCAATAATGTGCAAGGCGGCTTCCTGTGCCACCATACCTTCCTTACTGGCTATACTGGCAAGGTGGGCTACAATATCATTATTGGTAATCCTTTTGAACTCAAATATCTGGCAGCGGCTGAGGATGGTTGGTAGAATCTTGTGCTTCTCAGTAGTAGCTAATATAAATATAGCATAGGGCGGCGGCTCCTCGAGCATCTTTAAAAATGCATTGAAGGCAGAGGCACTAAGCATATGAACCTCATCTATTATATATACTTTATACCTGCCATGCTGCGGCGCGAAACGTACCTGATTGGTGAGCTCACGTATATCGTCCACAGAGTTATTGCTCGCGGCATCGAGCTCGAAAACATTAAAGGAAGTGTTGTTTTTGAAACTCGTGCAAATATCACAAACACCGCACGCTTCCATATCTTCGGTGGGGTGCTCGCAATTGATGGTCTTTGCCAAAATTCGGGCACAGGTCGTCTTACCCACGCCACGCGGACCGCAAAACAAAAAGGCGTGTGCCAAATGTTGGTTGCGGATAGCATTTTTTAATGTGGTGGTGATGTGCTCCTGCCCCACAACCGTATCAAACGTTTGTGGGCGGTACTTCCTGGCCGATACTATATATTCACTCATTTTTTGGTCTCCTAAGTTGTTGGTGTTGTTAGATTTATCAACCCGTCTGGCGCAATACCGGCTAAAAATTCGGTACTATCCCCTATTCCGATTGCAAAACCCGAAGCAAATTACTTAAAAACAGCCAAATGAAAATATAATGTGTGAAAAGTTTGAAAAAGGAATCAGGTTTAGAAAAGAATACTATTGTTCGTAGGCAGACGTAAAATATTAACCAGAAATTAAATTAAAGTGAACAATTATTACTCAATATTTACTTTGTGGATATAATTAGCCTGAAAAATAGACTGCTGCTGCTTATTTTTCAGGCTAATACCAATGTAATCTGAAGTAAATATTTGCCGCCTTGGGATTGTAACCTTAATTTTGCGCTCATATAATAAAAACACTCTATGAAAAAAATATTATTGGCACTATGTACCCTAACATTCTGTGCATCTTCTCTGGCGCAAACCGGCATCATAACGACACTGGCTGGGTTGGGCCCATCCTACGCGGGCTTTACAGGTGATGGAGGCCCGGCGACTGCCGCTGAAGTGGGTGCACCCGAAGGTGTATGCGTTGACCGAAGCGGAAATATCTACCTAACAGCAAGCGACGCTTGTGTTATTCGTAAGATTGATGCAGCGGGCATTATTACTACAATCGCGGGTACTGCATCTACTACCGGCTTTGCCGGCGACGGAGGCCCGGCGACTGCAGCTAAATTTTATTACCCAAGTGGACTCGCCGTGGATACTGCCGGTAATATTTTTGTAGCCGACACCCACAACAACAGAATTAGAAAAATCAGCACATCAGGAATTATAACAACGATTGCGGGAACAGGAACAGCCGGATACAATGGTGACTCTATTGCGGCAACTACTGCGATGATAAATGCGCCGAATGACGTAACTACCGACAGGTTTGGAAATGTATATGTATGCGATGCATCGAACAACCGGATAAGGAAAATAGACCGTTATGGCATGATTACAACTGTAGCTGGCAGTTCAGGAAGTGGCTTTCACGGCGATGGCGGCCAGGCCACGGCCGCGACGCTTACTTTACCAGCCGGCATTTATATAGACAAAACTGGCAACATGTTTATTTCCGACAGTTACAACAACCGGGTTCGCAAAGTGGACACAAGCGGAATAATAACAACCTATGCCGGTGGCGCAGGCGGTGCTTGTGGCGATAGTATTATGGCGACGGCCTCCTGCTTTTTACAAGCTACCGGTATCACCGGCGACAGTTGCGGCAATATTTATCTATCAGATCCGAGTCACTACAGCATAAGAAAAATTACGCCGGGAGGTATGATTTACACGGTGGCAGGGCATGGCGACCGAAGCTACTACGGAGATGGAGGCCCGGCGACAGCAGCCGGTATGGAGTCAATCGGGCTGTGTTTTGACCACGCCAACAACCTGCTGATGGCGGATGCCTACAACAATGTATTGAGAAAAGTCACTTTTAATCATTCATCAATAAGTGCTATTACCGGAAATAGCAGCCTGTGCGTCGCAAGCACTACCCGCCTTCGCGATTCAACGCTGCTGGGCAGCTGGAGTTCGGCAGCGACATCCATCGCAACTGTTGACACCGCTGGCGTGGTAACCGGCGTAAGCACTGGCACTACTACTATTACCTATACCGTAAGTAATGCTTGTAGTAATACTCCATTTGTTATTGATACACAGGTAGTTAATGTAATAGTTGGGGTACCACATCTCACGCCTGTTGAGGGTCCGGGCATTGTTTGCATCAGTGCACCTACTACGCTTATTGACTACACACCAGGTGGCACCTGGACATCTGGCACTCGCACTGTTGCAACTGTAGATTCCGTAACCGGCATTGTATCAGCAGTATCGGCGGGTAGCTCCATAATTACTTATACAGTCACAAATAGTTGCGGAGCAACAATTGACACGCAATTAATTACCGTACCAGCGGCACCTGCAACAGGCACAATTACGGGAGCAGCTAAACTTTGTGAAACGGACAGCATAACACTCGCCAACGCAACTGCCGGCGGCGTTTGGACATCAGGCAACACATCGGTAGCAACAGTGACCGGCACCGGAATCGTAATTGGCTTAACTGCGGGCAATGCCGTAATCTCGTATACAGTTTCTAACTATTGTAGCTACCGCAGCACAACCCATAACATACACGTAAATATAATAGACTCTTGTTACACAACGAATAGTGTTTCAACGGTAGCAAATCCCAGCCAAGAGATAAGCATTTACCCTAATCCGAATAGTGGTAATTTCACCATCCATTTTCTAACGCCGGCAGAATATGCCGAAATCACCATAACTGATTTGCTGGGCCGCATGGTTGAAACGAGGCATTTGCAAGGCTTTACTGAGCGCAGTGAGCAAATATCATTACCTGGCGCAGTTCCCGGCTTGTATTTTGTGCGCATCAGTACCAACCATTCCGGCATTTCAAAAGCTATCACCATTAATTAATTCACCTTTGTTTACCCATATTTTAGTTCGAAAAACAACACTCATGAAAAAATTATTTTCTATACTAATACTAATTTCTGCCTGCTCGGTAGCTTTTGCCCAAACACCTATAATAATAACCGTTGCCGGCACTGGCAGCTATGGCTACACTGGTGATGGTGGTGCGGCTGTATCTGCTAAGCTATACAACCCTACCGGAGTAGCTGTTGACTCGGCTGGCAATGTTTATATTGCCGACCAGGACAACTGCGTCATCCGTAAAATTCTAACTTCTGGTGCTATAACCACCGTAGCAGGCTATGCCGGCACAAGTGCCTCCAGAGGCTTTGGTGGCGATGGTGGTGCTGCTACACGTGCTCTTCTTGACGGGCCTACAGGCGTTGCGGTGGACCATGCCGGCAACATCTATATTGCCGATAATGGCAATTCCCGCATACGCATGGTGAATACATCTGGTATTATTTCCACGTTTGCAGGCTCATCCTCAGTTGGCTTTAGCGGCGATGGCGGGGCAGCTACCGCAGCCAAACTATGGGGGCCAATGAGTGTAGCTGTTGATAACAGTGGCAATGTATATATTGCCGATAAATTCAATAATAGAGTAAGAAAAGTAAATACATCAGGCACCATAACTACAATAGCCGGTAACGGATATTCCACGTTTTCAGGTGATGGCGGTGAAGCCACCGCAGCCAGTGTTTACAATCCTTCAGGAGTTATTGTAGATGGTGCGCGGAACGTTTACATCGCTGATTACGAAAATGACAGAATCAGGAAAGTGAACACCTCAGGAATTATTTCAACTATTGCAGGAAACGGGTATGGCACCTATGCCGGCGATGGTGGTGATGCTACAGCAGCAAGCGTGAATGCTCCAGTTGGGTTGGCGATAGATAGCCACGGTAATATCTATGTTGCTGACGTCTACAACCAGCGCATTAGAACTATATCGGCTTCAGGGACTATTTCAACACTCGCTGGCACCGGCACTTATGGCTTTTCTGGCGATGGCGGCGACGCTACGGCTGCAAGACTTAACTACCCCTATGGCGTATGTGTGAACACCGCAGGCGAGGTTTTTGTTGCCGATCAGGTGAACCAAAGGGTGCGCAAAATCAGCTGCCTGCCTACGGTAAGCAGTATTTCCGGCGCGTATGCTCTTTGCGGTGGTGCAACGACTACCCTTGTTGATACAACATCTGGTGGTACGTGGTCAAGCAGTGACACTTCGATAGCAACAATCTCAAATACAGGTGTGGTGACTGGTATAGGCTCTGGGGGTGTCATCCTTACATACACCATATCTACAAGTTGTGGCAGCGTGTTTGATACACAATTTGTAAACGTTATACCTGTGCCATCGGGTACTATTTCAGGCCCCGGCAGTGTTTGCGTGGGACATTCAATAACGCTTGTTTTGGGCTCCGGCAGCTGGACAAGTAGCGCAACAAGTATTGCAACGGTGTCTGCGACCGGGGTTGTTACGGGCTTGGCAACAGGGGTTGCCATCATTTCTTATAGTTATTCAAATAGTTGCGGCTCAATTTCTGATACACAAGCAGTTACTGTAGGTGCACTGGCCTCTGCTGGCACGATTTCAGGAACTTCATCAATATGCTTAGGAACCACCGATACACTCACAGAAACAGTTACTGGTGGCACTTGGAGCACAGGCTCCGCTTCCGTAGCTACCGTTGGTGCTTCCGGTATTGTAGGCCCGGTAGCTGCGGGCTCCGGAGCAATTTATTATTCCGTTACAAACTCCTGTGGCACTGCAACAGACACTTTCCTAATCCATGTTTTGGCTGTTCCCGGTACGCCAGTCATTTCAGGTTACCGTTCTATATGTCCAGCAGATTCCCTACCGCTCACTGCGGCTCCATCGGGTGGCACCTGGGTTAGTGGTACCGCATCTGTGGCTACCATTTCAACCTCTGGCATGGTACATGCTATCAGTTCAGGGGCTACAATCATCACTTATACCACCACGAATATCTGCGGCTCTGGTACTGACACACAGGCCATTTCAGTACTTGCAGCCCCAACAGTAGCTGCAATAACAGGTGGCAACACCATATGTGTTGGAGCTTTAACCACATTGGCTGATGGTACCGCGGGCGGAACATGGCGCACGAGCAGCCCAGCGGTTGCCTCAGTAACCTCGGCTGGAGTAACGAAGGGAATAGCTGCCGGCAACGCGGTAATTACCTATTCGGTTTCAAATGCCTGCGGATCGGCATTTGATACACTGGCAGTAACCATAATAGGCGCGCCTGCGCCCGGCAACATATCAGGCAGCAGCAGGGTTTGTGCGGGCAACACGACTACGCTTACCGACCCGGAACCAGGTGGCGTATGGGCATCGTCAAACACCGCAATAGCAACAGTTGATGGGGGTGGCATTGTTACCGCAGTTACCGTAGGTGTAGCTACCCTATCCTATACCGTTACGAATAGCTGCTCTGCGGCGAGCGCAACACTGACCTTTGTGGTAAATCCGATTGATTCCTGCACTACTGGCGTTGGAACGCTCAATAGCTCTTTTAATAACCTTAGCATTTATCCAAACCCGGGCGATGGAATCTTCTCCTTTACCTTACCAGAAAATGCCCAAAAAGTGACTGCGCAGGTGTTTGATATTTATGGAAGGTTGGTGACAACAAAGGTAGTTGAAGGTGCCTCCTCAATTCTGTTTACCTTTGACATCACGAATCAGCCTGCTGGCATATATATTATTAAAATAGCAGCTGACGAACGCCTTTACGTAGCGCGCGCAGTAAAAAATTAATAATGTTTTACTGTCTTCGTTGGTAAAGAATGCGGCAACACATAACTATTTTTACTATTTTAAAATCGTTAAGGCTACTACTCCGTTGGAACTTGACGAATAACTACAAAATACCAAACAATAAAAATGCGCTATATATGGCAGCACATTCGTTTCATTATTGACAACTATGACGGCAGTGTGCCGCTGGCTCATTTCTTAAAAAACTATTATAAGCAAAACCCGAAACTCGGCAGCCGTGACCGGAAAATACTCGGTAATATGGCCTACAGCTGGTACCGGTGTAACAGGGGACTGGCATTGCCGGAAGAGCAAAACACATTTGAGCAGCGCATTTGGGCCGGCTTGCTGGCCTGTGATTTGCCGGTCCATGATGTTCTTTTTGCAGATTACGCGCAACCTGAGTACAAGCTCGATCTGCATCTTCTTTTTCAGCACACGGTCGATTTCTCGCAAGGCATTGACCGGGAGCAATGGCAGCAATCAATGTTGCAACAACCTTCACTATTCATTAGGATAAGGAACGATAAAAATAAGATTATCAGCATTTTAAGTGAACAAAAAATACCTTTTGAATTCATTAGTGACAACTGCCTTAGCCTTCCCAATGGTGCGAAAATTGATACGCTTCTGCCACCTGATAGCTATGTAGTGCAGGATGCATCGTCTCAGCAAACAGGGCAATACTTTGCTGCACAAAAGAACGAACGCTGGTATGACTGCTGTGCCGGCGCCGGTGGAAAATCGATTTTGCTGAAAGACATGTATCCCTCCGTTCAGCTTACGGTCTCTGACCGGCGGGAAAGCATCCTGCATAATTTGCACGACAGATTCCGGCTCTATCACCATACCCAGCCAGTAGGCAAACTCACTGATGCGGCGGATAAAACTAAACTTGCAGTCACCTTTGGCAGCCAGTTATTCGATAATATTATTTGCGATGCCCCTTGCAGTGGCTCCGGCACCTGGGCCCGGACGCCTGAGCAACTTTACTTTTTCGACCCATCCAGTCTTGAACAATTCCACAATACGCAATCGGCTATTGCCGCTAACGTAGCCGCGTATCTGAAGCCCGGTGGCAGGCTCATCTACATTACGTGTTCTGTCTTTAAGCGTGAAAACGAAGCTGTTGTTGCAAGTGTCATTAAAGAAACCGGGCTTGTTTTACATGAATCGAAACTAATAAATGGCATAAACATTAAAGCCGACTGCATGTATGTGGCTGTTCTCAAGAAACTTTAGTCAACCATCGGCAATTATAAGCTTGGGGAATTTAAGATGCGGGATGATTGCCGTTACCATTTCTTTCCGCAATCTTCACTTACTTTGCTCCTGAAACAAGCTAACCAGCAATTATACTTAACATATGAACAGCCAGGCCATACATAAAGAAACCCATTTTCAGAGTTCAGATTTGGTTACTGATATTGTTATTGGCATGAGTGACGGCCTCACCGTACCATTTGCATTGGCTGCAGGTTTGAGCGGCGCCGGTATTGGCACCCACACTGTAGTAACGGCCGGCCTTGCTGAAATTGTTGCCGGTTCGATAGCGATGGGCCTTGGTGGCTATCTGGCGGGTAAAACCGAAATAGATCACTACAATTCGGAATATAAAAGGGAGCAATGGGAAGTAGATAACCTGCCGGATAAGGAAAAAGAAGAGGTTCGGCAGATATTTGAAGAGATGGGAATGAGCCCCTCCACTCAGAAACTGATTGTAGATGAGATGGCCCAGGATAAGGGGAAATGGGTAGAGTTTATGATGCGCTACGAGCTTGGACTTGAAAAACCCGACGCCAAACGGGCAAGCAACAGTGCCATGAATATAGGCTTATCCTACATCGTGGGAGGACTGGTACCGCTTACACCCTACTTTATAGCAAGCACCCCGCTTGAGGGCCTTAAATGGTCGGCAGCAGTTACCGTTTTATGCCTGTTGACGTTTGGTTTCTTTAAAGCGCGCGTCACCGGCCAAAACCCTTGGACCGGAGCAATAAAAGTAGCTGTAATAGGCTCAGTTGCGGCTGCAGCTGCATATCTTATCGCAGGGTTGTTCAATAAATAATGCCCAATGACATCGCGCTATGAAGGTGCTTCCTAACCTTAATTTATTCCTAAAAAATGAAGAAGGTGGGGTAACCATTCAAGAGTAGAGTAATTTTAGAAGCTCATATGCGCTATTTTACTTTTGTTTTACTCTTACTGGTATTACCTGTTTACAGTAGCGCACAGCTATTGGAAGGTATGGTGTTAGATAAAGAGAGCAAAAATTCAATATCTGGTGTTGCAATACAGAACCGAAAAAGCGGGGCTGTAGTTTTTTCCGATAATGAAGGTAATTACGCTATAGCAGCCAGTGCCGGTGACACAATCATTTTCCGCCATACCGCGTACCAACTTGCTAAAGAGGTTATGCCCTATACCATGAGCCGGAAATACCTCACAGTACTCCTACAGGCACGGGTTTATAAGCTTAGTGAGGCGACGGTGACAAGCCGTACTAAGTATCAGCAGGACTCCATAGCAATGCACGAAGTGTATGGCCATGAACTGGCAAAGCCCCCGGTACCAAAGCCCAAATTCACCGGACTGGCTGTCTCGGGATTATTTGGGTGGATGGCTGACAAAATAACGGGAAACAGTAAAAAATCTAAGCATTTCAAGCAACAGTTCGCTACAGATGACCAAACAAAATTTATTGATAGCAGGTATACGCCAGAATTGGTAGCCACGCTCACAAAGGTATCTGACAAGGACAGTATTGCCATATTTATGAACGCCTACCCCATGCCCTATGACTTCGCAAGGGCAGCTACGGACCTGGAATT
>CAILMA010000550.1 GCA_903835145.1 uncultured Bacteroidota bacterium | reverse complement strand
GTCAAAATGTTGCCAATCCATCAGGCTTATTGCTTGGTGCGGTGCAGATGCTGGTGCATATAGGGCAGAATGACATTGCGGAAAAAATACAGAATGCGTGGTTAAAGACGCTGGAAGACGGCATACACACCCGTGATGTTTATAAGGAAGGGAAGTCAGCAATATGCGTGGGAACGCAGGAGTTTGCGGCAGCTGTGGTTGAGCGTATGGGACTTACACCAACTTCGCTTAAGCCAGTAGACTATTCCAAGTCTTCCGGTAGTTTCAATATTAAAGTAACGCCGGTACCTGCATCGGTTAAGGAGCTTGTAGGTGTGGATGTTTTCCTGCAACACAAAGACCGTGACCCGGAAGCACTGGCTGCAAGGATGAAAGATATAGAGTCTTATGGGCTTAAGCTTACCATGATCACCAACAGGGGTACAAAGGTTTGGCCAGAAGGGTTTCCGGAAACGTTTTGCACTGACCACTGGCGGTGCAGGTTCAAGAACGATATGAAGAACGGTGTGAGCTACCAGGCTGTAATAGACCTGCTTCAAAAAATACAAAACAGGAAGCTGGAAATAATTAAGACTGAGAATCTGTACCTTATAGATGGTGCTCAGGCTTTTACTGCGGGACAGGGTCAATAATTACTATAAAAAACAAATATGACAGAAATAAAACTAATTGACGGCAGGTTTACAGCTGATGAAGCGGAGCAGCTTATCAGGGAATTCGTGAATGTAAAAATTAAATTTCATGAGGCTAAGATGAGCCACAGGAGTGAGAACGAGGAGGATTTAAAGCACTCGGAAAAACGCATTCACGAACTGCAACGGGACCTCAGAACCGCAGTTGGGTCAATAAAATCGGCAAGTGGTGAGCGATTTGACCTACACGTGAATATATTGATGGAACCTGCCGGCGCTTAGAAAATAATGAGCCTGTGGCGAAAGTTACAGGCTCATTTATTACGATATCGGTTTCAATTATTTTGTGTCCGGTTTAAATATTTTCTCGTCGGTTGCTTTATTGATTTCGACGGTTTTAAAGCTAAGATCGCCCTGAGGAGAGGAGATGGTCATAGGTATGGTAATGCCTTCAGCTTGTTTTTTAAAGTCTTTGTAGTTGATGGCAATTTCCGTTTCTTCGTCCTGCATTTTTATTTTGTTTTCTGTTCTAACGAGGTAGTAAGTGCTACCATCTATGAAGCAAGTTTGTTCGTTGCCCTGGTTGTCGGTTACTTTTAGTTTGTAACAAGCAACGTTGTCAATGGTATCTTTCCCTTCTAAAGATGACTTTGCAATAATTGATTTATTCACGAGTTGCAGGTTATTGAAGTTCAGGCGGTCCTGCGACATTTTAACCTGATCAGCTGGCAGGGTCTGCGGACTGGTTTGGCCGGCAAATGGAAAGTACATCCAGCCTTCTGTTTTGGTGCATATCATATACCCACTCTGGCCCATAGCGCTTATATCCATGCGCATACCCTTATCGTTAATAATGGTTTCAGACATGCTTGCTTCCATGCCCCCCTGGTTTACGCTGCCTGTAAGTTTTATGGATTTTACTTTATCCCAGTTTTTTTTGCCTCCTACAGCATCAATGTGTTTTTGTATGATTTCGTCGGCAGTTTGTGCAAAAAGGGAGTTGCCAGCAAGAAACAGCGTTGTTGCAAGGGTTACGATTTTAATAGATTTCATATCGCGCGTTAATTTGGGGGCGAAAATAGGTGAATTCTACAATCGTTATGGTGGTTACATACTAAAAAGCCCTAATTGCAGCCGTCCAACATAGCGAGATACGATAGCTCCGCGCTGTTGTTTAACGATAAAATATAAAATGGTATTGTTTCTTTCGACTGGGTTTTCTTGCGGTTTCAGTTTAATTTTGCAGCCTAAAAGTAACAGTATGAGGAAAGGAACATTGTTGTTTGCGTTGGGTATGACTGGTCTTATTGCCTGTAATAATGGCTCGGCTCCGGAAAAGGCGCCGAAGGCGGAGCAAAAAGCAACGGTTGCTGCATCTTCAAACCTTGTAGGCGATAACGGTACGAAGCTTGCACTTATAGAAGTGAATGCTTATTACGACCTTAAAAATGCTCTTGTGGGCAGCAATGCAGCTAAGGCCCTTGCAGCGGC
>CAILMA010000549.1 GCA_903835145.1 uncultured Bacteroidota bacterium | reverse complement strand
CCGAAAGCCGCTGCCACACCGGTAAAGGAGTTAAGCAACGAAATAACAACCGGCATATCTGCACCACCAATAGGCATTACAAAGAGCACACCATACATGGCAGCAAGCGCAAGGATACTAAAGAAAAGTGCAGGGCTAACCGAGAAACCGCCAATCACCATTACTGAAAGAACTATGATACCACCAAAAATCAGGAAGTTAATCATCTGACCGCCGGGAATAGTTTTGTCCTTTACCTTGCCGCTCAGCTTACCCCAGGCTATTACACTGCCTGAAAAAGATATAGTTCCTATAATCATTCCAAGTACGATGACCAGTAAAATACCAGTTGATGGTGTAGGGTTATGATGGTACTCAACTATCGATATCAGCATGGCGCAGGCGCCACCCATACCGTTGAATATACTCACCATTTCCGGCATCGCGGTCATTTGCACTTTCTTCGCAGCCATAGTCCCAACGACCGTTCCGAAAATCAAACCTGCAAAAATCCAGATGTAGTTATGAAGATGCGCAAAGTGTCCATTTTCGTTGTACGTGTAAAGGAAAATGGTAGCGAAAATAGAAATAGTCATACCTCCGGCCGCAACAAGATTTCCCTTCCGGGCTGTATCAGGGTGAGAGAGCATCTTTAAACCTAAGATAAACGTAATTGAACCTATCAGGTAGCTTAGTAATAGAATGATGTGATTCATTATATAAAATATAATTTTAAAACTTATTTATAAAATAATTCAAACTCGTAAGGTGGTTTCCTGACTGCCGATGCCTGATCGACAGGAAATCCCATGCTTAATGCTACTTTTTCTTCTTTTTACTGAACATTTCCAGCATGCGGTCGGTAACTACAAAGCCCCCTACCACATTAAGTGTACCAAGTACTACAGCAAGGAAACCCAGTACCAGCGACAAAATATCACCTTCAGGAGCTTCGCCCATTACAATGATCGCACCAATAATTACTACCCCGTGTATGGCATTAGCACCACTCATAAGTGGTGTGTGCAATACTGAAGGCACCCTTGAAATGACCTCAATACCAAGAAATATAGATAAAATCACCACTGTAACGAGGTGGTAATTCCTTACAAACATGATTGCTATTTCGCGCATAATGATCTGAATTAAATTTTATTTTATGATGAACATCCTGCGGTCTCCGCAGGCGCTTTTTACTTCTATTTGCCAGCCAGTGCAAGCACTCTGTCGTTCACAATTTTACCACCAAAGGCTATACAAGTGCCTTTTACAATGTCGTCTTCGAAATTCAGGTTTATTCCACCTTCTTTATTGATGATCAGTTTTGCAAAATTCAACACGTTCTTGCTGTATAGTTTGCTTGCATCAGCAGGTGTGGTAGCGGCCAGTGCCGAATTACCGATTATAGATACACCGTTGTGCATAACCGTCTTATCGTTCTCCGTAAGGTCGGTATTACCACCAGTTACAGAAGCAATATCAACGATGAGCGACCCCGGCCGCATATCCTCTATCATTGCCTTGGTTATGAGTATCGGGGCTTTCATGCCAGGTATCTGCGCCGTAGTAATAATAATATCCGATTTTTTTGCATGCTCATGGATTTTCTCCCGCTGTTTGCGCTGGAAATCTTCACTTTGCTGCACTGCGTAGCCTCCTGCTTTTGAAGCATCTGCCGCACCTTCTACCTCTACAAACTTTGCACCAAGGCTCATTACTTCTTCTTTTACCGCCGGGCGGGTATCAAATACCTCAACCACCGCTCCCAGCCTTCTGGCCGTAGCAATTGCCTGAAGACCGGCAACGCCAGCCCCCAGTATCAATACTTTTGCCGGTGGTATGCTACCGGCAGCCGTCATAAACATAGGAAAATATCTGCTGTACTGCGATGCAGCGAGCAACACTGCTTTATAGCCGGCAATATTGGCCTGCGAGCTCAGCACATCCATGCTCTGCGCACGGGTAGTACGAGGTATTGTATCGAGGCTGAAAATGGTATGCCCTTTTTCAGCCCACTTTTGCATTTGTGAAAAATTAAATAATGGCTGGTAAACACCCAGCATCACTGCGCCTGACTTCACCTCCCCAAGGTTACCGGGCTGTATAGTGAGTACCATATCGGCACCAGAACGAATCTCATCGCCTGACTTCAAAACCGCACCGGCATCCACATAAGACTGATCACTGTAAAACGCCGTACTACCTGCACCCTTCTCTATCCATACTACAACACTCATTTTTACAAGGGCGGCAACTACTTCGGGAACCAACGAAACCCTGGTTTCCGGGGCCTGCTCTTTCAATACACCTGCTATCATAATATTTTAAGCCTTTTTAAGGGCGTGGTAAAATAGAAGTTTTCTATGGAAAATTCAAAGCATTTTAAAATTTAATTCCTAAAAACGCCAAAAACTAATGATTGAAGTAGCGCTGAAACGCGCTTTAGCGCCAATGAATGGAGCTTTGGTAATTCTTGTGGAATATTGGTGTAAATGTTCAATCCAGGAAAAGCCCGCATTTACGCTGGCGAAGCAATACCACAAAACGTAAAAATGGGCATTAAATCACCTTACATCACCTCATGCAAGTAAAAATTTCAACAGAAAAAAGGGAGAATTGAAGCGCGGAAATCACGGCGCCAGACGGCATCTTTCCCAGCTACCAGCTTCATTTTGAACAAAAAGAATCCGGTCGTGCAGGCGGTTGCTGCGGCCTTGCCAGAATTCTATCTTCGATGGAACAATGCTGTAACCACCCCAATGTGGCGGGCGGGGCATATGAACTCCGGAAAACTGCTCTGCTAATTTGGAATAATTGGACTCCAGTACATGCCGGCCTTCAATAACCTGGCTTTGAGGAGATGCCCAGGCACCAATGCGGCTGCCCTCAGGGCGGGAATGGTAATAGGTATCGCTATCGGCTTCGGGCAGTTTTTGGGCTACACCCTCTATCCTTACCTGGCGCTCCAGCTCCTTCCAAAAAAACAATAAGGATACTTTAGGATGAGTGAGCAACTGGCGGCCTTTAGCGCTATCATAATTGGTAAAAAACGTAAAAGCATTATGCTCAATCCCTTTCAACAGTACGATGCGGGCATGAGGCATACCACTATCGTCAACAGTAGCAAGTGTCATGGCGTTCACATCACTTATTTGAGCAGCACATGCTTCATCAAACCATTTCTGGAAAAACGCTACAGGGTCGGCCCCTGTTACACTTTCATCTAAAGCTGCTAAACTATAATCCTGACGGATATTGGCGATATGAGAACCGGAAGAAGACAAATTTGAAACTCCTTATTTTTTATCTTCTGAACCGAGATATTTTACCATTACATACAATAACTCTATCGTAAGAAGCAAGGCAAAAACCCACATAAGGGTTGGACCTACATTTTTATTTACACTATCGTAAAACGCGCCTAAAATTAATTTGTTCATTATTCCTTTGTTTGCGGGTGCAAGATAACTCGATTAGTTGAAAACTGAAAATTTTGCCGAAAGCAAAGGCCCGGCAAAAATCACTAATTAATATTTTGGAAGGTTGAAAAAACCCTTTTCGGCGTTGATAACATTGCCTGAGACAGAATCAAGAGCCTGAAAATAAAATCTACCACTAATTCTACCACCATCATTCCTTACCATGTAAATCTGACCAACGTTTCCTAAAACAGTTGTAAATGGCTTACGACGGGCCGTATCTATCCACAAACCGCTCTGGTACTGGTTGTACCTGATAAAGTTCCAAACATTTCCGGCATAGTTATCGATAAGGCTAAGATACATAGACTTACCACTACCAAATATCGCTGTGATATAGTCAGCACCAGTTACAGAGTTAAAAGCCCAATAAGCGTGTAACGAATCTGCATTATACCTGTTACCGTCTACAAACACAGTGAATGCACCGTCCGAATCGGGCCAGTGGGAGAATGCAGCAGAATCCAGCGGATTTAGCGGATTATCACTCTGATTCGCATTCGTAGCGCCATTAGCAACATAATCCTTCTGGCAGGAGAATAAAGTGATTACACAGATAGCGATTAATAGAGTGTTCAGTATCTTTTTCATCTTTTTGAGTATTATAACGCCTAAAGGTAGTAATGTTCCAGCAAATTCAAAATTCAATATTTCACATACAGCGTCGGATTCAATGTTTTTACTTAAAAAAACAATTGGCATTAACCAAAGGTTTAACTTTTAATTTCCGTCTTTACACTTGAGACATTCCATTCGCAAGTTTGTTTTAGTTTATCTAAATTTGTAGCACCTACCAGATATTGATAACACGCACTTAATGGGCCGAAATATGAAATTTAAAATAAATACCTTCCTTGCCTTTTCTGTTTTATTCCTCTCCGCATCTGCAGAACTTCGGGCACAAACAATTAGTGCCTACTGCGGTACTGGCACCCGTGGGTATACAGGCGACGGTAGTGCTGCCGCATCAGCCGAATGTTTCGCCCCGCTCGGCATTGCAGCAGGCTCCTTCGGCAACGTCTATTTCTGCGATCAGGGAAATAACGTCATTCGCCATATCGACGCTTCTGGCATTGTTACTACTATAGCAGGCACCGGTGCTGTTGGCTATAGCGGCGATGGCGGGCCGGCTACAGCCGCAGAAGTAAACCAGCCCACCAGCCTTGCCGTCGATGCTTACGGAAACGTCTTTTTCACTGATGATGGCAACAATGTTATTAGAAAAATAAGCAATGCAGGCATCATTTCGACAGTTGCAGGAACCGGCACGGCGGGCTACGGCGGCGACTTCGGTCCGGCATCTACAGCCATGTTCAATCAACCGACAGGCATTGCGATAGACAAACAAAACAACCTGTATGTGGCTGACGCACAAAACAATGTGGTAAGAAAAATCCTGGACAGCAATAACCACGTGGTTGCTTTTGCTGGCACTGGTGCCGCGGGCAATGGCACAAGCGGTTCCGATGCCCTCATTGCCGATTTAAAACTGCCAAAGGGCGTAGCTGTTGATACGGCGGGCAACGTTTTCATAGTTGATCAGGGTAATGACGTGATAAGGAAAGTTGACCGCTCAGGCATTCTCACAACGTTCGCTGGCACCGGCGTTTTTGGCTATAGCGGCGACGGCGGCTATGGCAACTTAGCGAAACTGAATGTGCCCACCGAAATTGCCATAGACAATGACAATAACCTTTATATTGCCGACTACAGCAACCACGTTGTACGTATAGAACGAGGAAATGGCGCCATAAACACCTACGCAGGAAACGGCACAAACGGCAGCAGCGGAAATGGTGGGCCAGCCGGACTCGCTGAATTCATGGGGCCTTACGGTGTAGCTGTGGATGCGCTCGGCGTCGTTTATGTAGCTGATCAGCTGAGCAACGAAATAAGAAAAATATCGGCTCCTACTGGCATTAACCCGGTAACAAATAGTTCGGAATTAAGGCCTACTATTTACCCTAACCCATCCGAAGGCAACTTTACAATAAACCTCCCGGGTCATTCAGGTTCGGTATCAGTATCGGTTTTCGACATTATGGGCAAGCTTGTCGTTACTTCTTCACTCAATTCTTTGCCTGACAACAAAATAAATGTGAACCTGCAAGGCAGCCCAGCCGGAACTTACATGGTAAAAATTGTCACCACCAGCAACTCCTGGTGCCAACAAGTTACATTACGTTAATAAGGAATGGTGAGCGGCCCTACTAAGCCGCTCACTTCAATATATATAGTTCAATGTCTCTACGGGTAATCACCTTGTCTGATAGTATGATCAGGCGTTCTACTACATTTCTTAGTTCCCTTATGTTGCCTGTCCAGTTATAATCCTGTAGGGCTGCAATGGCGTCGGGCTCCATCTTCTTTTCTGGCTGCTTGTATTCCTCGCTAAGTTCCTTCAGGAAATACTGAATCAGCAGTGGTATGTCGCTGCGCCTGTTATTGAGCGACGGCACATGTATGAGTATCACACTAAGCCTATGGTACAAGTCCAGCCGGAATTTCTTGGCCTCCACTTCTTCCAGCAGGTTTTTATTCGTCGCGGCTATTACCCGCACATCCACTTTTATTTCCTTTTCGCCTCCTACCCTTGTTATCTTGCCTTCCTGCAGCGCGCGCAGCATTTTGGCCTGTGCATCATGGCTCATATCCCCTATTTCATCCAGAAACAACGTACCGCCGCTTGCCTGCTCAAACTTACCCAACCGTTGTTTAATAGCAGATGTGAACGAACCTTTTTCATGCCCGAAAAGCTCACTTTCTATCAGTTCTGAAGGTATGGCCGCACAGTTCACTTCTATCAGCGGCCCATTGGCACGGTTGCTCAACTCATGTATTTTGCGCGCTACCAGTTCCTTCCCCACTCCGTTTTCACCAGTAATCAATACACGGGCATCGGTTGGTGCCACTTTTTCTATGGTCTCTTGAATGCGCATCATTTCCTCGCTCTCCCCTATCATCTCAGCCCCTTTGGCTATGCGTTTGCGCAGTTGCTTGGTCTCCACCACCAGAGATTTCTTATCCATGGCGTTGCGCAGGGTTATTAGCAACCGGTTAAGGTCTGGTGGCTTGGATATGTAGTCGAAAGCACCTTTTTTTACTGCCTCAACCGCGGGTTCAATATTACCGTGCCCTGATATTACTATAAATGGCGTGTCAGGCTTCTCAGCCCTCGCTACCGCCAGCACTTCAAGCCCGTCCTTTTTGGGCATTTTTATGTCACAGAGTATACAGTCGTAATTGTTCTCTTTAATCTTTTTTATTGCTTCCTCTCCATCCACAGCCTCATCAACCACAAAACCTTCAAAAGACAATATTTCCGTAAGAGCCTTCCTTATAGCTCGCTCATCATCAACAACAAGAATATTTTGCGCCATTAAATTTTAGTATTTTATGTTACTCCCTTTAATTATCATTTTCCGTGCCAAAATACCCACTAAACCTTGAACTGGTGCAAAGAAGCTTACAATTAACAGCTTGAAAAATAACACCTGCTGCCTTTGTGGGAAAAGCGTCAAAAAAAATCGCCTCAACTAATAGTTGATCTTCATTGACCTGTTTTGGGTATCAACGTTATTCATACATACAATCTACATAAAGAGCTTCAACCTTAGCTCGAGCCCAGGGTGTCTTACGCAGAAACTTTAAACTCGATTGTATGCTCGGGTCTATGTTGAAACACTTTATCCTTATCTCCGCTCCAAGCCGCTCCCATCCATATAGATTAACCAAATGATTTAAGATGGCCTCGAGCGTTTTTCCATGCAGCGGATTATTAGCTTGTACTTCGCTCATAAGGCGTAAATATACAGCTAAACGAATTAACCTTGCAACTTTACAGGCATCTATATGCAAAGAAAAAAAATATTCTTTTATTTCCTAACGAAACTAAACAAATTGCGTCTTTATTGGTAGCGCCTTATCGGGTCCCGGGCCCCAGAAACACATTTATTCAAAATTTAAAACCTTCAGAAAATGAAAAAATTCCTATTACTCCTGTTACCAGCACTGTTCGCTTTCTTCGCATCTTTTGCGGTATACCCCATTTCCGGCACACCCGGAGCCTGCGTTGGCGGAACAAGCAT